>NZ_JANSHS010000020.1:0-4356 GCF_047461695.1 Synechococcus sp. R6-7 | reverse complement strand
TCCTCTCAGAAAAAACCTGCCCGTAGCACTGGTTATGGTGATTTCAAATTACACTGAAGCAGCTTGTAGATTCCAGACCTCTTTCTCCTTTGGAGAGGGGCCGGGGATGAAGGAGTGATGAGGGGACTGCGGTGTTGTGGAAACTAAGCCGAAAACTAGTTCCATTACTGCTTCAACGGACGGGAAGCCTGGGGATCTTCTCCTCAGAGCAGAAATCAGGGCGCCAGGTTCGTTTTCTGCGCCGCTTCCGCTTTACCCGTATTGGGGGGCGGTTTGTCGGGATCGCCCTGTTGGTAAGTATTGCTGCTTTCAACACCGGCAACAATCCCCTGTACTTGTTGCTGGGGATGCTGCTCAGCCTCATCCTCATCAGCGGTACCCTCTCTGATCTCACCCTCAAAGATCTGGAGGTCAGCCGGCAGTTGCCTAACCGCATTTTCGCTGGCCAGCCTGTCTTAGTGGGTCTCACGCTGGTCAATCGCAAACGGCGCCTGCCCAGCTTTTCGTTGCAGGTGAGCGAACGCATTGAGGGGCTGAGGCGGGAAGATTGGCCTTCCAGCTATGTTTTGCGGGTGGATCCCGGTGCCAAGGTGGACACTTTTTACCAGCATACTTTTTCAAGGCGGGGAGCCTGGCAGTTGCAGGGTTTTGAAGTTGCCACCAGCTTCCCATTTGAACTCTTCCGCAAGGCGGTAGAGATTAGGGATCCCCAAACGGTGATCGTGTTTCCGCGGCCTGCCTCGGTTCAAGGATTGGTGCTGTGGGATCAGCTCAGCAGCGGCAACCAATTGCGCCCCCAACCCGGTCGAGAGGGAGACTACCTGAGCTTACGGCCCTACCGACCCCACGACGATGTGCGTTCTGTCCACTGGAAGATCTCGGCCAAACGGGATCAACTGATCGTGCGGGAGTTGGAGCGTCCACGAGCCCAGGCCATCACCCTCTGTTTTGAAAACCGCTGGCAGCCCCAGAAAGAGAGGCCCGAGATCCATCGAGACAAGTTGGAGCGAGCTGTAGAGCGCTGTGCCGGGATCCTCTTCTCCTTGATGCGAGAAGGTTACCCGGTAGCACTTGTTACGTTACAAGAGCGGACTCCTTTTGGGTCAGACCTGGCCCATCAAGATCACCTGCTGACCGTGTTGGCACGACTTACTTTTGTCGGGGATCCCCAGCTCAGCCCTCCACTGGAAAGAGAACCTGATCCCTCTGTCAAGTTTGACCTCACCCCTCAAGATCGCTGTGTGCTGCTGGCCCATCCCGACCAGGATGGAAAATCTGCCCCGGCCCATCTCATCCACACGGGATCGCTGTTGCAATTTATCCCAATTGAGTGAGCTTCAGGCCCATTTTGATAGCAGGATCCATCTGAGATTGTTTGGAAAGCTTGGGCGCAGATCCTTGCAAAGCTTTAGGTTAAACTGCTGAAGAAGTGGTGGTTCACTGCTCCAACTTTTGTCGCAATTCTGGAATGGCCCGCCGCATTTGTCGATAGCCCTCCTGAATAATCGGATCTGCTTGATGAAAATCGAAGATCCCATACTGGCTCAGCTTGGGTTGTAAGAGCAAATCCGGCGGATGTTTGGCTAAAACACTGCGGGTAACGATTTGCTCCATCACGTTCAACGTCTTGCCAATAACGTCGAAAATATTGGGACCAGAGGGCTCATCTGGAAACCATTGGCTAATTTTTTCTTGGATCCCTTGTTGTAGGGATTGATAGCGTTTGCGAATGCGGGTGATGAAGTTGGTTTCTTCTTCGATCACTTCTCCTTCAGCATTCAAGCGCTGTCGCCGTTGAAGGGTTTCTTCCACCTCTGTTTCTTCCAGTTGCGACTCCACATCCGCGGGATCCACATGGTTGAGATTGACCGCAACAACAACATCGGCCCCCATCTCTCGCACCACCCGCACTGGCACCGGGTTGACAATGCCCCCATCTCCGAGATAGCGCCCTTCGTAGTAAAAGGGTGTAAAGATCCCTGGGATAGAGATGCTGGCCCGCACGGCATCTGCCATTTTGCCCGAACGCAACAGCACCTCCTGGCCTGTGATCAAGTCGGTAGCCACACAGCAAAAGGGGATCCCGGCCTCTTCAATACACAGCTCTTGCAAATGTTCTGTCAGCAGCTCATAAATTTTGTTGCCATCCAGCAGGCCACAGGTGGGAAAGACCACATCAAACAAAGACAGGATCATCTTCCAGTTGAGATCTCGCACAAAGTCTTCCAGCTCATCCAGTTCTCCCGCTGCATAAATGGCTCCCACAAAAGCGCCAGTGCTCGTCCCGGCAATGTAGTCAACGGAGATCCCAGCCCGCTCTAGAGCTCGAATCACACCAATATGAGCCCATCCCCTCGCTCCGCCGCTGCCCAGTGCTAATCCCAGTTTTTTGCCCATGATTGCTCCCTCAAAAAGAGACCCAAAAGACCTCAAGAATCCTAAACCTTGCTCCCTCTAACAATTAGGTACCTGCCCTTTCCCGCAGATCGGAAGGCAGATAACTGCGTTCCCCTAAGATTTCCAGAAGGGGGCCATAGCGGTCGAACTTGACCACGCTGACCGAGGCGGCCAAAACCTCAATGCGATCCCGGTAGCGACCCAGGTCGATGCCCAGCAGGCTGCAGAGAATAACCCGAATGGTGGCCTTGTGGGAGACGATCAAGACGTGGCCGCCTGTCCATTTTTCCTGGATCTCGGCCACAACCGGCATGGCCCGATTGGCAATTTGCACGGCGGTTTCGCCCCCCGGAGGGGCGTTCCAGGCCGGCTCGGTCATCCAGCGCCAATAGGCTTCTGGGTAGGCTTCTTGTGCCTCGGCGTGGGTTTTGCCCTCCCACTCGCCATAGTGAATTTCTCTTAGGCCCTCTCGAATCTGCATCTGCAAGCCAACTTTCTCGGCCAGGGGGCTCAAGGTAGCCAAGGCACGCCGCATCGGGCTGACGTAGAGAGCTTGCCAAGGGATCCCAGCATAGGCTGCGGCAAAGGCTTCTGCCATTTGTTTGCCTTCGGGGGTGAGGTCGGGATCGAGAGCGCCGCAAAAGCTGCCGGAACGGCTGTAGGGAGTTTCTCCGTGTCTAAGGAGGTAAAGTCTCAGGCTCATGGGAAATATGCTTATGGGAGCGAACTTTGCCACTCTAGCTGCCCAACTTTAAGCTCTCCTTATCCCCCCTCGGGGCGGTGGTTGGTGGTGGGGATGTAGATGCGGCTGCCCGCCCACTGCAATTTTTCCCGCAGAGTGCGAAAGTAGGAGAGATCTTTTTCCAGGATCATCAGCTTGGCCGGTGTAGGCGCTTGCTGAATGTGAACCCACTGGCCGGGATTCACCGACTGAGCCAACACGCCATCTGTCCACAGGCGGGTCAACCCTTCGGGATCGGCAAGAGGCCAAATGTCCACCCTGGCTGTGCCGCTGATGACAATAGGACGGCTAGACAAACTCAGGGGACAAATAGGGGTGATGATGATGGCGTCGAGGGTGGGCTCGAGGATGGGGCCATTGGCTGCCAGAGTGTAAGAGGTGGATCCCGTCGGTGTGGCCACCAGCACGCCATCCCCGTGGTACTGATCCAAAATCTCTCCGTTTACCTCGATCTCCATGATCGCGGCAGGCAGCCGTTCTCGGTTGATTGGCTTCAGGCAGATCTCATTGAGGGCATAGTAGACTTCGCTGGCCGGACGGCCTTGCGACTTTCCCTCTCCACGGGCGGCCAAGGGATCCCCTTGCCCCAACTGCGGCTGTTCCCAAATCTGGGCTTGCAACATCATGCGGGCTTGCAAGAAAAAATCCCCTGCCTGAATGCGATCCCAGGGATCCTGTTGCAGCACCCGCTCCGACTGGGCCAAAAACCCCAGCCTACCCCCCGCTTTGATCGGCAAAATCGGGATCCCATGGGGAGCCAGGTATCGTGCCGCCGCCAACACCGAGCCATCTCCCCCCAGCACCACCGCCAGATCGATGGGATCCGAGGTGGCCTCCAAAAAGACTGGGTAGGGGTTGTGGTGCAAGCCGGTGGGAGCTGTCAACACCGTAACACCGCGCCGGCGCAACTGCTCCGCACACCTCTGGCAGGCGGCTTTGCTCTCCCGATCCCCCTCTTTGTAGGCAATCACCACCAAGCCCAAGTCCATGGTCAACCTCATCAAGGGATCCCTGTCGATTGTCCCCTTCTTCAGACTGGGGATTGCTCAGGATAATCCAGACTATCCCCCCCAAAGTTAACCAGAAAATGTTCTCTTGGACGGTGAAACCGATCACCGCAGCTCTCCCTTGAGCGTCACTGCCCCCGCCAGAGCTTTCTTCTACAACTTTTAAGTAACAGTTAAGTAAATGTAAACTACCCGACCCTGACTGCTTCG
>NZ_JANSHS010000019.1:0-1487 GCF_047461695.1 Synechococcus sp. R6-7 | reverse complement strand
CGGCACTAGATCCTAAGTCTAGCGCGTCTGCCGTTCCGCCACGTCCGCAAAACCTGCATGACCCAACTGGTTACCTGCGCCAGCATTCCAGTTGGAGCCCGCCCACCTATGCTAACCCAAGCCGGCTCTGGCTAACCCGGCAGCTGGGCAACAGCAACCTTCAGATCATCTGTGGCGTCCAGAACCACCCAACCTTGCCCCACCGCCCGCTTCCACAGCTCAAAGTGGAGGTGCGGCCCAGTTACCGCTCCGGTCGCCCCCACATAGCCGATGACGGATCCCCGCTCTACCACTTCCCCCGGTGTTACAGCAACTTCGGACATGTGGCCATAGCGAGTGCGCCGACCGCCGGCATGCTCCAGCACAACGGTGATCCCTAGACCCCCCAGGGATCCCGAAGTGACCACCTTGCCGCTTAAAGAGGCCAAGATCGGCGTGCCCATGCTGGCCCCCAAATCCACTCCAGCATGAAACTCCGGCTCTCCGCGGATGGGGTGAATTCGCATGCCAAATCCAGAAGTAATCGGCACCGGGTGAGGTAGGGGGTAGAGCAGTCGTTCGTCACCTGCCGCCAGTTCAGGCAACCTTGGCGTTTGCGGTTCAGGAGCTTGGGGCTGGCTGGGATCCTCGATGCGAATCTCTTGGCCGGGGGCGAGAATGATGCGGCGACCGGAGCTGCGTTCCATCAGCACCACCGGCACCCCACCTTCAGGCTGAGCATGGGGAACCAGGTCATGGTTCTTCTGGGGCTCAATCACGATCTCGCGGCCCATGACCGTCTCTGGGCGGGTTTCTGCCTCAAGGGTCGCAGGGCTGCCCTCTCCCAGGGGAATGGCTCCATCCAGCAGCAGGGCTGCTGCCCCAGGCGTGTCTAGGGCCGGTTCCACCATGGGCGGCGGGGGCAAAGGGGTTAGTTGGGTTTGGGCCAGCAGAGCAGTGGGATAAAACCAGAGCAGAGCCAGCCCCAGCTTCAGCCAAAAGCGCAGCCGCCAAGCTCGGGGGGAGAAAAGGCGCGCTGCCATAACCCAAAGCTTCATCACCGAGTTCAACACAGGCCACATAAAAAACACAAGAGAAATTACAGGCTATCGCCCGCCGGCATGTGATAGCTCAAGCGAACTTGGTCGGGTGTAAGCGTCCGGATGGATTGCTGCTGTTGCAGATGTCGCTCCCCTTGTGTTTGTACTCGCACCCTTCCATCCTCGGCAAGGCCCAAGATCGTGAGGCTAGTCCCCCTTTCGAGCCATTGGACTTGCGGCTTGACCATCCAGGCTTCGTACTCTGAGCGAACGGGGGCAAATCCCCCTTGCAACCAGACGTGGAATCCCTGCTCCATCCCCTGCAGAACCCAGCCGGCAATCTCGGTGCGGTCGAGTGAGCGGTGCAGAGGGGATCCCAAAATTTGGGCTAAGGTGATCGCCCCAATGGGAACGGGGTTGTTGACATTCACCCCCACACCGGCCACCAACCCCAGCAGTTGCCCGCTC
>NZ_JANSHS010000018.1:0-6337 GCF_047461695.1 Synechococcus sp. R6-7 | reverse complement strand
CCCTTCTCAAGGAGTTGGATCCGCCCCCGCCAAGCTTGGCCGACCTGGGCATCCATTGGGATCGCTTGGCCCTGCTGCCGGATCCCGAGCTGGCAGAGGAAATGGATGTGGAGTTCAGCCGCCGTCTAGCCCGCCTAAACCGGCAAATTGCCAACCAACAAGAGCGCCTCTACCGCCTTTTGCAAACCTGGGACTCCGACGAGGCCGATATCCGCCAAATTCAGGCCCAACTGAGCCAGTTGCGGACAGAACGGGATCGCCTAGCTCTGGAACACCTGTTGATGCTGCGGCAGCTGCAAGAGAACTTCGCCCTACCTCTACCCGACCGCCCGGCTGCCAGCTCTCCCTGAGGATCCCTTGGGTTCAGGCTATGATTGAGCAAGGGCAGACGCAACCACCAACGGAGCTGAGGGATGGCCAAAGTGCCCAGCAACCCAGACATTGAGCAATTGGCCGCTGCCATTGGTAAAGAAGTTTACATCGATGTGGCCCGCTGGCATCTTTACCTGCGCGACGCCCATCTGCATACTCTTTTGGCGGAGCGACTGGCACCCCAGGTGATGGCAGGCAAGGTGGATGAGGACGCCGTCACAGAGATCTTGCAAGGGATCCCGGTGAAAGTGGGGGGTGGGCGCAAAGAATTGCCCCTAGCCGATCTCCTGCCGATGCAAAGCCTGCTTAACCTGCTGGATGTGCTGGAGGAGTTCAGCCGCAAATGGGCCCAATAGAGACCAATAGAGAAAGGTAGAGCGGTGCATCATCAGTCTAAACCTATGCGGCCTGGCCCCTGGCTCAAGCTCGGCAGCCTTATTCCGCTGCTCTGGCTGTTGTCGGCCTGTCAGGGAACCGAGTGGGGAGAACGGCTGGAGCGCGCTGTACGCCCAGTAGGTCTGCCCACAGCCCAACCTGAGCTGCCGGCATCTCCCTCGCCTCAACCTTTGCCGGGATCCATCCCACCCTCTATCTCGATCCCCACTGCTCCCACCCCTTCCTCACCCCTGCCCAGCCCGGACAGCAGCCGCTTTACAGACCTGGAGCCGGGATCTCTGGTGGCCCGTTCGGTGGGATACCTAGATCGGTTGGGAGTTTTTGCCGATATCCCCGGCAGCGAATTTCAGCCGCAGCGCAGCGTTCGTCGCGGAGAATTTGCCCGTTGGCTGGTGTTGGCCAACAACGCCATCCACGCCGATGAGCCCAGCCGGCAAATCCGCCTGGGATCCCCCTCGGAACGCCCCCTCTTTTTGGATGTGCCGGAAGAGGATCCCAACTTTCGCTACATTCAAGCCCTGGGAGCTGCCGGCATAATTGCCGGAGATGCCAATCGAGAGTTTCGCCCCAACAGCCTGCTGTCGCGGGCGGAGTTAATCCGCATGAAGGTGCCCCTGGACTTACCTCCCGGCCAGATCAAGGGATCCCGAGCAGAGCTGGAAGAGCGCTGGGGGTTTACCGATGCGGCGCAAATTCCTCCTGAAGCCATTCCTGCTCTGGTAGCGGATCGCAGTCTGGAGAATGCCTCCACCGTGCTGCGCACCTTTGGCCCCATCCGCACCTTCAACCCCTTCGAGCCGGTCAGCCGCGGGGAAGCTGCCATTGCCTTATCGGCTTTTGGGGAGCGAACGGCCCAAGACGCCCTACCCCAGCCGCCAGCCTTGCCAGACCCAACCCCTGAGCCTCAGCCTTCTCCCCCTGCCGCAGAACCGGAGCAGACGGCTTCTCCCGAGCCGGATCCCAACCCTGCCTCTCCCTCGAATGCCGTTGATGAGCCCTCTGCGCCGGCCCGCCCCCGTTCCTCGGAAGTTGCCCCAGGGGAGGGCAGGATCGTCACGCCGGGTAAGCCCTAACCCTGAAGTGAGCGAGGATCCCATTGGCGTATGCTGTTGGGCTCTGTCAGCAGATAGAACGCCTCAGAACCCCAGCAGGGATCCCTGCTACGGCTCTTACAAGGAGCAAAAGGAGCCATAACAATAAAAACTATCCCTAACTCCCTTCAGGAGAGGGGCTGTACAGCGCAGAGGACTTCCGCCCCCATTCCCCAGGCGGCTCTAGCTCTTGCCAGTCCCCTGAGCGCCCCTCTGCTGGGGAAAACCCTTGCCGCCCATAGCCTATAGAATGGGGGAAGCCAGCCTTGGAAAACCTGCAGGGATCCCAACTGTGTCCGCCATTGTTCCTGAAATCCGTTCTGCCGATCTGCTGCGCTACACCGTGATTGGGTCGCGGCGGCCCAGCGTGTACTTTTGGGCGGTGGCGCTGACGGGGGGAGGGCTGGGCTTTACCTTGGCCGGCCTTTCCAGCTATCTCCACCGCAATTTGCTCCCCTTTTCCGATCCCGCCAGCCTGGTGTTTATTCCCCAGGGCATTGCCATGCTCTTTTACGGGGTGCTCGGATCCCTGGCGGGGCTATACCAGTGGCTGAGTTTGTATTGGAACTTGGGAGGCGGCTACAACGAGTTCGACCGGCGCACGCAAAAGATAACGCTGGTGCGCCAGGGCTTTCCGGGCAAAAACCGTGAAGTCCGCCTGGAGTATGACTTTGCCGATGTGCAAAGCTTACGGGTGGAGCTGAGAGAGGGGCTTAACCCCCGCCGAGCCATCTACTTGCGGGTGAAAGGACGTGGCGACATCCCCCTCACCGGCGTAGGCCAGCCACCTCCCCTGACGGAGATCGAAAACCAGGCAGCCGAGATTGCCCGCTTTCTCAACGTCAGCTTAGAGGGCATTTGATTCCCTGGGGCATCATGCGCTGTGATCGCACCCTGATGGCCGCGTGAGGGATGTGTGCCCTACTACGAATGGGTGACCAACTACATTGCTGTAATCGGTGGGCGCTAATGCGGAGGCCTTGAAGAGATCCCGGATCCCTTTGGGGTGGGGAGACCCTCTTCTGGATTAGAGTCCTTTCAAATTAGTTCAAATTAGATTGAGACTAGGTTGAGACGCTCCCCAGGTGTTTCGCGCTGCAGCCCTTCTTCCAGAGGGAGAAATGACCATATCTGCACAACTGAAGCGCGCGCTGCCGAGCGTCGCTTTTTAAAACCTCGGGATGGAGAGCATCTCAAAAACTAGCCTTCGCCAGCTTGAGGAGAGGAACCCAGGGATCCCTCGACTGCCACCTGAAGTCTTGCCGACTCTGGAAGGAAGGCTTGTGCGGCTGGGAACCCCAAGAACGGGCTTTGCTCTACCGCCTGGATGGAGAGGGTAAAGAGGGGATTGGAGAGGATCCCGGCAAAGATGGTGGCCACCAAAGTGAACACCAGGCCCACCCGCAGAGCCTGCATGCCTTCCGCCTGCCAGTTGGTCTCGGGGTAATTTTGCACTGAAACCGACATCTCTTGCGGCTCTTTCACCACGATGGTTTTCACCACCCGCACGTAGTAGTAGATGGAGATGACGCTGGTGACCAACCCCACCAACACTAGGGTATAGGCCCCTGCCTGCCAACCGGCCCAGAACAGGTACAACTTGCCGAAGAAGCCCGCCAGAGGGGGCAATCCACCCAACGAGAGCAGACAAATGCTCAAGCACAGGGTGAGGAAGGGATCCTTCTGGTAGAGGCCGCTGTACTCGCTAATTTCATCGGTGCCGGTCTTCAGGCTGAACAGGGTGATGCACAAAAAGGCCCCCAGGTTCATGGCCAAATAGACCATCAAGTAAAAGATCAAGCTGGCATAGCCTGCCTCGGTGCCCGCCACCAAGCCAATCAAAACGAAGCCCGCCTGTCCAATGGAAGAATAGGCCAGCAGCCGTTTGAGGCGGGTTTGGGCAATGGCCACCACATTCCCCAGCACCATGGTCAAAATGGCCAGCACCGAGAGCACCGCCCGCCACTCTTCCGTCATGGCCGGAAATACGGTGGCCAGAAAGCGCACCGCCAAGGCAAAGCCTGCTGCTTTGGATCCCACCGACAAAAAGGCCACCACCGGAGTTGGGGATCCCTCGTAGACATCAGGAGTCCACTGGTGGAAGGGCACCGCCGCCAACTTAAACCCGATACCACCAATGCAGAGGACCAAAGCGATGATCCCTGCCAAACCGGCATCCCCCATGGATGAGGCGATGGCTTCCAGCTTCGTTTGCCCACCCGAAAGGCCGTAGAGCAGCGACATGCCGTAGAGAAAAATGGCTGTGCTGCTGGCCCCGATCAAGAGATATTTCAGGGCTGCCTCCGAAGAACGGGGATCCCGCTTGGTATAGCCGGCCATCAGGTAGCTGGCGATGCCCAGGGTTTCCAGAGATACAAACACTAGGATCAAGTCCGTCGCTCCGGAGAGGAACATGCCCCCCAAGGTGGCCGTGAGCAGCAACACATAAAACTCGCCTGTGGGCGCTCCGGACTGAGAGATGTAGCGCTCCGCCATCATCACGGTCAGTACCGCCGTCCCCACCACCAGGCCACGGAAGAGAATGCTGATGGGATCCGCCGCAAAGCTGCCCAAGAAGCTCTCCAACTGGGGCTGCTGCCACTGCAACACCAAGGTCACCAAGGCCCCGATCAAGCCAAAGATGGAGAGGGCCGGAAGACTTTTGCGCGCCGCCGAACCACCGACCAAATCCACCACCAAGACGAGCAAGAGGGTGAGGGTAACCACCACTTCTGGCCAAATGGCACCGGCATACAGGTTTCCGGTTGGGGCAAAGACATCCATAGGGGAAGACATGAAGACAGATGAAGGGGATCCACAGCCAGCATACCGCGATTTCCGGTCTCTCTTTCCGCTTCCGGCATCTCTTCTCCCAATCGTCTCCATCAGCACTCTCAATCCACGGGCTCAGTAGAGCTTGGCGCTGGAGGTGAGCACCAACTTCAGGCGGGCGTGGATCAGATCCAAGTCCGCCAGCCCCAGGTCGATCTCCCCATCGATGACGATGCCGGTGTGGATCAGCCGATCCAACAGTTCCAGCACGGATCCCTCGCGGTGGGGTTGTCCGGGGTAGTAGTCCCCCTGGCGGGGCAGGAGGGTGCCCAGATCTCCGAGCTCCAGGTTCAAATCCGCTGGGTCGATCTCCAACAGGCTGCAGATTTGTCGAATTTGCTCCCGCAAGGCTTGTAGGCTGCTGCCGGCCCGCTCAATCTGCTCTGCAGAAAGGCGCTCGGCCTCCATTTGCCGCACCACCTGCGCCTCCATCAACTGCCGCAACAGCTCCACCAAGGTCAGCACCAGAGAGGCCAAACCGGCTTCCGGGCGTTTCCGGCCAGGGGTGGGCCGAGCCTGGCTCAAGTCTTCCGAGCTGGCGGGACTGATAGAAAAGCGCGGCGGGGGAGAAGGGGCAATCCAACGGTCAAAGGGCTGGCAAAGCTGTTCCAGGCTGAGCAAATGGAGACGGGGATCCCGCGCGACTTCTTCCCTTTCCTCCGGCAGGTTGTAGCCCCAGTCGGCCAAAAACAGGAGAACTTGCTCCAGCTCCGGCACCGTCTGCACCTGGCGCAGCGTTTGCAGGCGATCCTCCACAAACCACAGCTCCTCAGCCGGCAGTTGGGCGGCAGCCAGTAGCCGCTGTAAAGTGGTGGCCTTGGGGGCGCGCACTTCCTTGCCCAGAATGCGGTGGCGCGGCAGTTGGATCCCTTCTCGGCCCAAGAGCTGCTGGATAAACCGCCCCTCTTTGGTACTGAGAATGGCCAAGCGCGGCTCCCCTGCAGCCTGAACCTGGCGTAGCCAAGCCGCCACCCCCGGATAAAAGCGGTGTAGCCCCAGCCACCCCTGCAGATCCTCTTCAATCCAACGATCCCGCACGCCATCCAGCACTTGGGCCAAACCTAGCTCGGAGACCCCCACCTGCTGCAACAACCGCTGCCGCCAGCTGGGCCAGTCTTGGCGCAAGTCTTCCTCCCGGATCCCTTCCTGTAGCCCCCACAACAACAGAGGCATCTCCCAGCCGGTCTCGATCAGCGGGCGCAGACGGTCAAAAGCAGGACGCAGCGGCTCTAGCTGAGCAGGAGCCAAGCCCCACACCTGAGCACAAACGCGGCAGGAGGAAGCAAAATACTCCGCCCGCCCATCGCAGAGCACACCATCAAAATCCAGAACCAGAATGCGGGGGGACATTCGCCGGGGCCTAGCGAACTCCATACCTGAGTCCCCCTGAGGGCAAGTTGCAAAAATGGGGCCAGAGGCCAAGTTAATTTAACCAAACTGTTCCACCCGATTGGCCCAACCTAATTGGATTCGAAGATGCGAACCGACTTGATCTCCACCGGTTTCAGGGGGCGATCCTGAGGGTCAGTGGGCGCAGTTGCAATTTTATCCAAGACATCCTCTCCCTCGATCAATTGCCCAAAGATCGTGTAGTTGGGCGGCAGCGGATAGTCGGCGTGCATGATAAAAAACTGGCTGCCGTTGGT
>NZ_JANSHS010000017.1:0-3591 GCF_047461695.1 Synechococcus sp. R6-7 | reverse complement strand
AGCAGTGTTCAGCGTAAATGTATCAGCACGAAAGCTTCTGGTTCGTCCCCTTTGATGCCGACTTGGCTGCTAAAGCAGGCGATGACCTCCTCGTTCAGCTCCGGTTTAGAAGGATCGCTGTGAAACTGCAGCCGCACTTGGCTTTGGACCTGGAAACTCTCTTGAGCTTGGTTGTCCAAAACCTCCTGGCCTACCCGATGTACCCGCACCCCTTGCAACTGGGCCAAGGGATAAGAAAACACCTGCTGCCGCCAAAAGCCCCAAGGGCCACCCAGCCGGGTCAAGGTCACCCGTTGGCTTTGGCAATCTAGATTCAGGATCTGCCCCAACCCCCAAGGGATCCCAATCCACAAGCCCATCCCCACAGCCACCAACCCCCACAGCGGCGAACGGGCCCACAGTTGGGATCCCACAATCAGCAGCACCAAGCCTGCTGCCGCCCGCCAAGCCAGTTGCTGAGAGGTAAACCGCTGTAGGGCAATGCGCAGCGGTTTGGGATTGCGCTCCAGAACCTGCGGATAGACCGGTGCCATGAAATGGGATCCCACTGCTTAGGCTAGCTTAACAGGGGTTGCTTTTCCCTAGGCGCTGAAGGCATCTTATCCGGGCATTGCGTTGGTGAAAAACTACAACTCCGGCTCGGCAAAAAACTCTGATAAATCCAGCGCAAATCCAGGGATCACCTCTCCACCTTCCAGGATGTCGCCGGGTTTCTTCAATGCTTCAGGCTCAGGCCGGCGATAGACCAGAACGTATTTCTCTTCAGGATGAATGATCCAGACCAGCCGGGATCCATTCTCGAAATACTCAACAACCTTGTCATGGATCTCTCCAACGGTGTTGGCATCGGAGAGAACTTCTACAGCCAAGTCTGGAGATCCCTCAATATAACCCCTTGGGATCCCGCCCAGAGATTGCAGTCGTTCTTTGGAAAAAAAAGAACAATCCGGAGAGCGGCGATTACCGGATTTCATTTTGAAGGAAGTATCGGAATCGAAGGTAAATCCAATCCTTTGACTGCGAACGTAGGAGCCCAGAATGATGTGAATCAAACTTACGTAGTACCCATGCTTTGCACCTGCCGAGCCCACAGTAACCAGTTCTCCGTTCACAACCTCATAGCGATTGCCATCCTCCGGTAAAGCCATAAACTCTTCGTCAGTCCAAATTTTTCGAGAAGCTGCCGGAGAACTATCAGCAGGTGCCTCGGCCAATTTTTCTCTTTCCAAAACCTCGACCATCATGACCTCCGCAATGAAAAACGGCTAAACCAACCAAGGGAGCCGGTCTGGGGTCAACACATCCTGAAGAGCGATCTGCACGCCCGGTAAGAAGTCAGCAAGCTGCCCTGAGGGATCCCCTTATTTAGGATCCACTAGGGATCCCATGAACAACACGGTTTGGGCCGCTGGGTTGCCGCCGGATCCGGAGGCCACAATGGCAAACCAGAAGGGCCGATCTGCCACAAATTGAAAGGGCTCTTGCCGGTCGACAGCAGTCCGGGAGACGATCACCCCAGTAGCGGCTGCCGCCTCGGATCCCTCTTCGTTCACTTCAATTGCTGCTTTGTGCAGGACTCTGCTGATCCGCGCTGGCTCTGGGGTCATCTGGCTGAAGTCGGCTCGGTTGGAAAAGGCAACTCCCAGGCCCAACTGCTGCAGAACGGAAGTGAGATCCGTTTCATAAGCCAATTCAAATCTCGGGATCCGCACCGAACCTGCACGGGGGCGCAGGGATCCCGTCCATTCTTGCCAAGTTTCCGGGCTCAGCTCTGCCCGCAGCGATTCCAGCTTCACTCCCTTCTTGGGCAGCAGGATCAGCATTTCCAGTTCTCCTTCCCCGTAGGGCAGGCTCACCACCTGCAACTGCTCGGTTTCCAGGTAGTCGTAACGACCTGATTGAACCATCATGGGTACTCGGACGCGGCGGCCATCCAACCGAGTAAAGGGCTGAGTTTGGGTGCGCTCCGGATCGAAGGGCTGAGTCCACTCGCCCTTGAAGTAGATGGCATTGAGCAAAACCATCAAATCCTCGCGGCTGAGGCGATCCACAATGCGGTTGATCTTGCCCTGGGTGCGCTCGGCCACCCAGCCGTTGATCTGGTTCACCGTTTGCCGGGATCCCAAATTCACCCGATTCACCACCGCTTGGTAGTAGGTGGCCAAAGCCTGCAAAAACTGGGGCTGTAAGGTGAGGGTTTGATCCACCCAGAGGCCGTTGGCCATTTGCACCTGGACTGGCCCTCCTGCCGGGGATCCCTCCGCCAGCCAGCCCACCATTTGGGCATTGCTCCAGTTCAACTCATTGAGGGAAAGGTCCTGTGCCTCCAGCACCTCGGCCATTGCCGTTTGAGTCTCCCCAGAGGCGCCGTTGTAGAGCATGCTCAGGGCCAGGCGGATGCTCAAGGGGGAGAAAAAGAGGTTCTCTTGGGGCTGCTGACGGAGCAGGTGATCAAACAGTTTCAGCGCAAAGCGGCTTTGGGCTTGTTGGGCCACGGTCTTTTCCCCATACCCTTCCCCATAGGTCACCGTTGGCTCAAAGGGAATCCGCACCGGGGTTTCCTGTGAACGGGATCCCATCCCGTGAGTGGGCCAGAGGCCCAGGCTCAGTAAACCCAGCAGAGCCAGAAGAGGGATCCGGCTCACCAAGGATCGATTAAACAGGTCTTTCATAGGGCTCTCCTGGCAGAGTCTATGGCTATGCTATCGGGTCGGTTGTGGGCTGCCCTTGCCCAGAGCCGCCATTCCGGCTGCGCTCAAGGGGGAAAAGCACAGGCCGCTTCCGGCAAGCAAGAATTGGCAAGGCTCTCCCAGGGGGGAACTTCCTGCGTCTGGCTGGTCAAGTCGCAGCAGCAGCGTCTGGCGCGATAGGATGAAGCCTGCACAGGAGAGTGCCACATGGTTCTGTTCACGATACACGTTCCAAAAGGGTGCAGAGTCGCCTTGGGCCTGGCTCTACTGCTCCTGGGATCCGGCTTGGGATGTACTACTGCCACGGAGAGATCTCCCGCCTCACAAACTCAGGTAACCGAAGCCATCTCTCCATCCCCCCCAGCCATAGGGCAGCCCCAGCAACTGCCGGTTGAAGCCGAAGTCACCCTTGCCGGCCAACGCTTTGAGCTAGAGGTGGCCCGCACCCCTGAGCAACAGCGCTTGGGCCTGATGTTTCGCACCGATTTGCCGCCGGATCGGGGCATGTGGTTTCCCTTTGATCCGCCCCAGCCAGCTTCTTTTTGGATGTTCAACACCCTGATCAACCTGGACATCATTTTCCTTCACCAAGGCAAGGTGGTGTACATTGCCGCCGATGTGCCCGGCTGCCCCGCCCAACCCTGCCCCACCTATGGGCCGCCTCCTTCCCAGTTGGTGGACGGTGTGCTGGAGTTTCGCGGCGGGACGGCTGCTGCTTTGGGTTTGGCCGTTGGAGATCCGGTCGAGATCCGAGAGCTTCAGCCCGTAGCCCCTTGATTTCTCCCTCCCTTGGGGACAAGGAAGACGGGCTCGAAGATGATCTTTTGAAGAATCTTTGCGATGATTTTTGAGGGTTGCTAACTAAGCCTACAGAAGAGCATGACTCTAGTCAATAATAAGC
>NZ_JANSHS010000016.1:0-1724 GCF_047461695.1 Synechococcus sp. R6-7 | reverse complement strand
TTTTAGGGGCTCCGTCCCGCTGGCGCAAACAGAGCACCCTCATTTCCGGCTTGGGCCTGTTGCTGACGGCCTTGGCGCTCCATGCCGCCGACGCAACCGGAGTTCGTGAAGAGACCTTGGCCACGGCAGCCACCCCCGAAAACCCAATCCTGCATATAGGCATTGTGCAACGCTTTGGCCGTTCTGAGACGGATCAAGTGGAGCTGGCGGCGCCGACGGGATCCCTTCTCACCCTGGAATTCCCTCAAGCAGACGGCAGCACCCAGACCCAGCGAACGCCTCGGGTCAGCATCGGCATTGTCAATCGCGCCCTGACCACCCCGGAAACCGTATACCGTCTAATCCTCAGCAGCCACAAAAGCTTTGAGAGTGCCGAGGCCAATGCCAACCATTGGCAGTCTCTGGGCATCAGCACCGAGATCGCCCAGCCGCAAGAATGGCAGGTGTGGGCCAACCGCGCCTACACCCCGCAACAACTGATCCAGATTCAGCAGTATGCCCAGAAGGAAGGGATCCCCCATGTGCGGCTCGAGGTGCAGGAGCGACGCGAACGGGCGGAGCTAAGCTGGGTTCATGAACACTTTCGCTACCACCGCACCCGCCTCAGGGTGACCTCTGATGCCGGCTATCTACGGGTGAACGACCACTACTATGCCGGATCCATCACCTTTCAGCCCAATGCCTACGGCAGCTACACTGTGGTCAATGCCGTGCCCCTGGAAACCTATTTGCGGGGGGTGGTGCCCCACGAGGTGGGGTCGGGGGCTCCCTTTGCCGCCATGGCTGCCCAGGCGATCCTGGCGCGCACCTACGCCCTCAAGAACCTCCACCGCTTTCAGGTTGACGATTATCAGCTCTGTGCCAATACCCACTGCCAGGTTTACAAGGGATTGACCGGAACCCACCCGCGGGCTGACGAGGCCATTCGCCAGACCAGCGGCCTGGTGCTCACCTACAACGGCGAGCTGGTGGATGCCGTTTATTCTTCCACCAACGGTGGCGTCTCGGCGGCCTTTGAAGACGTTTGGGACGGGGATCCGCGCCCCTACCTGCGCCGGCAAGCGGATATTGCCCATCAACCGGGTAAGCCCCTGGATTTGCGGCAGGAGAGCAGCTTCCAGGCGTTTTTGGCCCAACGAGAGGGCTTCAACGAAGCAGGAGTATCCCGCCTATTCCGCTGGGAGTTCTCCCTATCTCTGGAGGAGCTGAACACCCAGTTGCGGGCCGGCCAAGACTACCTGGGGATCCCGATGCCCACCTGGAGCAGCATCGCGGGGATGCAGATCCTGGAGCGCTCCGCCAGTGGCCGGGTGCAGGTGATGCAATTGGACTTGCAGACGGCAGAAGGGATCCGCTCGATTCTTTTGCGTAAGGATCAGGTACGCTTGGCTTTTCCTCGCCTGTACAGCACCCTGTTTCGGATAGAGCCTCTGAAACAAGGGGAGCGATTGGCAGGCTATCGCTTCATCGGTGGCGGCTTTGGCCATGGGGTGGGCCTGAGCCAGTATGGCTCCTATACCCTGGCTCGGCAGGGGTTTAACGCGGCACAAATCCTCGCTTTCTACTACCCCGGCACCACCTTGGCCCCGCTGGGATCCCTATCCTTGCAGTTGCCTGCCGCCTCAGCAGCCTACTCTATCCGCTAGAGGTTGGGTGAAAGTTATGGCCGTTCGCGACAGCGGGACAGAGCCTTTAGAAGAGCATGACTCTAGTCAATAATAAGC
>NZ_JANSHS010000015.1:0-5087 GCF_047461695.1 Synechococcus sp. R6-7 | reverse complement strand
TTCAGGAGAGTTCAGCGTGAATGTATCAGGCTCAACAAAGTACCTCAAGTCATCTAGGGAAGACTGCTCGACGAGTAGTCCTGGGATCCAGACTGGAGAGAGCGGCGGGCCAGCTTGGCATAGGTCTTCACCGTCTCGTAGGGCATCTCCAAATCAGCGGCGATCTGTTGTAAGCTCTCTCCACCTTCGCGGCGGGCCAGGATCGTCGCCCACAGTTGGGCAGTTTTTTCGGCGCGGGATCCCCCTTGTCGTTGCCGCTGGCTGAGAAAGAGGGCGCTCAGCTCCTCGATCCGCTGGGCCACCTGCTCTTCCCGGGAAGGGACAGGGGAGGCGGGTAGCTCTTCGGCCAACCAACCCAGGCGGGTTTGCCCTAGCCCAAAGGGGGTTTTGTGGCCGGTGCCGCAGTAGGGGGCAAGGTGGATCAGGGCTTGGAGCTGCTGCTGCAACAGCTCAGGCGCACGGGAGGAGACAGCCAACTGCACACAGCCGATGAATCCCGTCACGGATCCCTGGCGACCTGCGGTGGTTTTGACCGATTCCAGACGGTGCCGCTGGATGATCACTTCCCCATCCACCCAATCCAGAAAAGGCTCCGCCTCGATGGGCAGACCGGAAAAATCGTTCCAACGGCGCAGATAGCTGTGGAACAGGTTGCGAGGGATCGGCAGCGGCAGATGGTGGCCCCGGTGGCGAAAGCTGGTGGGCGAGACGAAGGAAAGGCTCCAGGAGCGGGGGGAAAGAGGCTGCTCCAACAGTTGACGATAGGTGCGCGGGGGGATCGAGATCTGCCATCCCAGGATCTGCAGCGGGGATCCCCGCAATTCCAGCCAGGTGGGCAGCCGTTGGCACCACCCTCGCAGCCACTCCACCACCGGCGGGTTGAGGCCGGTGATCCACCAGCGGAAGGGGAGATGAGGCGGGATCAGCGGTCGCCCCCCCTGCTCGCGGAACGGCCCCATCAGCCGGGAGAGGGTAAAAGGTTTCTCCGATTCTCCATCGTGCAAATAGGCCGATAGCTGCGGGTCTGTCTCTTGCACCTGGCTCAAGAACCAGGCGTGCAGCCCTTTGGCATAGTGGGGATCCAGCAGGTAAGACCGAGGAGCCTGAACTTCCAAGGTGATCCCCACCAACTCGGATCCCGTCGGCCACTTGCCGTTCGCTTCTCTATCAGCAGATGGCTCTGAGAAACTCAGCATAGGCACAGCCCATTCCCAGTCCACAGCAACAATCAACACAAAACCCAACTTTCCATTGAGAAAATTTTAGAAGGGATCCCTTCTTATTGGGTTTACTCTCGAATTGCCCGTTGTACAGGCAGAAAAAATCTCACAATCTGAAGAAAGCCTTGAAATCGTCTGCAACCCATCGCACTCGATCTATACTGCTAGCAAGCTAGAGGACTGAAAACCATGAGGCGAGAGCGTTTATCGGATATGGCTGAAACAATCGGTAACCTCAATGGCATCTCTCGGCTTGATTCGATTGGTTACCCACCCAACCGGCAAACCCTTTTTTGAAGGGCTTTGGTCTTCCGCGAAGGATTAAAAATCGAGGCCAATTGCCCCCAGCCTTTAGGGATCTGTCCGTCGCAGCCGATGGAAGCCCTGTCCAAGACTTGTCTTCCTTTTTCGCATTTCGCAGGTGCTGCTCATGACCCCTACTTCTGCTCCCTCTCCCGTTCCTGTTGCCTTGGCCTGGTGCCTGGCGTGGGGAGAACAGCGGGATCCCCAGTTTGCCCTGGAGACCTTGCAGCAGATGCGGGCCGCCGTTCGCGCCGACAACGAGGCCGGGATCCCAGAAGAGCTACGGCCCATTTTGGCTCAGGTGCACCAATTTCAGGAGAGCATGGCGGCGAAGACCTTTCCCAGAACCCCGGCGGAGCTGCAATCCCGCTACCCGGAGCTGTGGCAGCAGACAACCCGCATCGGCTTGGTTTACGGGGGGGCCACCAAGATCAAGAGCTATGTCTTCGAGTCGGCCAAGCTGTCGGAAATCCGCGGGGCCTCCGCTTTGTTGGATCGCATTAACCTGGTGGATCTGCCCGCCTTTTTCGGGGATCCCGAGCAAACCTACCTGGGATGGGAAGGTTTGGGGAAAGAGTCTCAAGCAGAGCTGAGGGCCTATGTGGCCGAGCAGATCCGGCCTTGGCTGCAGCAGCACTACCCGGCTTTGGCGCAAGCCCTGATCCCGGAGCTCATCATCTACTCCACCGGGGGCAATCTCCTGGCCTTTTGCCCGGCGGCCCATGTGGACGATCTCTGTGAGGCCATCGAGCGGCGCTACACCGAAGAAACCCTCACCGCTAACGCCTGCGCCGTGGGATCCGCCTTTCGGCTGCTGGAACTGCGCTACGGCCTGTTGCGGGATCCCATCGAACGCACCCCCTGGCTGGATTGGCTGGCGCAACACAAAACTCATCCCCTGGTGAGAGCCTATTTTGAGGATGGCAGCGAAGCCAGATTTCAAGACCGCAAAAGTTTCAACGAGTTGGTGGGTTACCTGGCCGCCCGCTTCAACCACCGCCGCAACGGCAATCCGGATCCCGGTCGCCCCAGCCGCGCCCATCCCGCCTTTTTTGAAACCCATCCCTACCTGCGCCGCGACAGCACCGACCGTCGCCCTGCCATCGCCAAAGCCGACCTGGTCGATCAGCCCTGGCTCTCGGAAGCCACCGCTCGCAAAGCCCTGGTGGGTCGCCAGGCCAAGCGCATTGAAACAGGCAAGCAAGGGTGGTTCCGCAAGTTCCCCACCTGGGATCCCGGCTTTGTGGAAAGCTGGGTAACGCGATTTGCCCGCTTTCTCAACTCTCCCGCCGGCGAGCCCTACCGGGAGCGCTATTTGCAGCCCCATCAGGGATCTGTCCAGGGGATCGGCGAGGCCCAATCTCTACGGGAAGTGGCCAACGCCAGCCTGGGCAGCCAGGGCTTTGTGGCTTACCTTTACGCCGATGGCAACGACATGGGGGGCTATGTGCAGCAGATCCAAACCCCAGAAGCCTACCGACAATTTAGCCGGGATGTTTCCGAGGCAACGGAAAAAGCCGTTTACCACGCCCTCGCCCAGCACCTGCAGGCCCATCGGCTGCACGGCCTATCCCCAGATCCGGAAACCGGCAGAGACCGCAACGGCGAGTGGATCCACCCCTTCGAGATCCTGACCATCGGCGGAGACGATGTGTTGGTGGTGGTGCCTGCCCACAAAGCCCTGGAAATTGCCGCCACCTTCTGTGAGCAGTTTGAGCAGCTCCTGCTGGACACCTCGGCAACCTATGCAGCTCAATCTTCCGGCAAGGTGCCTCACCGCTACCCGGCGGCAGATCGGAAGCTCTGTCGGCTCTCCGCCTCGGTGGGGGTGCTGATCGCCTCGGAAGACACCCCCATTTACTACGCCGAAAAGCTCACCGAACAACTGTTGAAATCCGCCAAGAGCTACGCGAAAAAGCTGAAGCCCAAAGACAAGGACTGCTCTGTGGCCACCATCGACTTTCTCTCGTTGAAGTCGGTCGCCCTGGTTGTCTCCAGCATCCAGGATTTTCGTCGGGAAGCTCTGGAGATCCGCCAGAACAGCCACACCCTCAAGCTCTACGCCGGCCCCTATACCGTCCCGGAAATCCACGGGTTGCTGAGAACGGTACAAGCCCTGCAGGAGGCCAATTTTCCTCGCTCCCAGCTTTATCAGATTCGCAGCTTCTTGGAAAAAGGCAAACGCACCGCCACCCTCAACTATCTCTATTTCCGCAGCCGCCTGGGCAAAAAGGGGCAGCCGCTGATGGAGGCTTTTGAGCGCACCTGGTGCAAGGCCAAAACCAACGACGGCCACCTTCCCCCCTGGATGTATGTTGAGCCACAGGTATCCTCGTCAACGCCAACCTATGAAACCATCTGGCGGGATCTGGTGGATTTGTACGCCTTTGTGCAAAAACAGCCCCAGGCCGAGGGTCGGCCCGTTCTGGCGGAGGTGGAGTGATGGTGAGACTGGCAGAGCTGCCCCAAGCGGGGCGAACGATCACCTCTATCCCTTTGAGGGCCACCCTCGCCTCTGCCCTGGCGGTGGGAGCCGGCGGCTCCAGCGGCTCCCTGGCGGATAAGCCCCTGCTCAAAGATGCCTTTGGCAGGCTGATCATTCCCGGCTCCCAACTGAAGGGGCGGCTGCGCCACGAGTGCGAGAAACTGGCCCGTGGCCTGGGCTGGGCCATTTGCCGCTCTCCCGACCCAGAGCGCATGTGTCCGCAGCGGGAGGGCAGCGCAGGAAATTTCCACCGCCCCGAATACCAGGTGGAGGGCTACGCCGGATCCCATTGTCTGGTCTGCCAGATATTCGGCAATCCGGCCCTGCCTGCCCGCCTGTGGGTGGAGGATCTCGTCTGCGAGGTGCCGCCAGCAGCTCTGGAACCAACCCTTCGCCCTGGGGTCACCCTCAACCGCCGCCGCCGCACCGCCGAGGATCAGCGGCTCTACCTCATTGAGACCTCTCCCGCGGCTGAGCTGACTTTTTCCGGATCCCTGCAGCTTTTGCCCGATTGCCCTTCCTGGGGCAAAACTCTCCTGTTGGCGGCCCTGCACCACCTGATCGCGCTGGGGGGCAGCAAATCCGCAGGTTTGGGCTGGCTGCACTGGGATCCTGGATCCCTGCAGGCTCTCCAGCCCACCGCAGCCGATTGGGCTTTCTTGGCCCAGGGAGGGAGCTGATGGAAGCCATTCAACTCACCCTAACGGCTCAGTCTCCCTTGGCCATCGGTCGGCAAAAGCCGGGCGGCTCCATCAGCGAGGCCCAGGATTACATTCCCGGCAGCGTGATTCGCGGTGCTCTGGCCGACCTCATGCTCAGCCAAACCCAACATCGCCCTGCCGAGGCGCTGGAAGGAGATTTGGCCGCCCTGTTTACGGCAGCTCGGCCTGCTGTGTTTACCCACGCCTATCCGGGATCCGGCAGCAAGGTCTTGCCGGCCACGGCCTTCAGCTCGAAAAACAATCCCGGCTTCCGCTCAGAGGCGGGCAAAACGGGGGTGTTCGACACGCTCCTGGATCGCTTCTGCTCACAGCGGCTGGGGATCCCGTTCGATCCCACAGAGCCGGACGGTTCCGGGG
>NZ_JANSHS010000014.1:0-21795 GCF_047461695.1 Synechococcus sp. R6-7 | reverse complement strand
GATCGCTCGCGGAGGCGTTGATACCGTTTGAGTGTACTTTTGGAAACATCGAGTGCTTAAGTAGGAAGAGACTTGCCTGAGCTACACAATGACCGAGCTGGGGGGTGCAGTCAGGGCAGGCCCACCCCAGATTTCCACCTGGGCGAGGGCATAGCTAGTGAGCGGATAGAAGCGGACGCTGTCTTCCTCGGGCTTGATCTTCTTGCGGAGCCGCAGTTTGAGCTCCTCGAACTTGTCTTTGTCGAGGACGCACTCAAACACGCTGTATTGCACGCGCTTGCCGTAGCCTTCTAGCAGGTCGGCAATTTTCTTGCGTCGCTTGTCGCAGGGAGTATCGTAGGTAACAACATAAAGAAACATCAGCGAATCCGGTAGGGCTGGTACAAATCTTGAGGATTATAGACGGATTGCTTAAACTTTTTAACTTGCTGCGTTAGCAGATCCCAGCGGGGTTGATCTCCGTCAGGGGTCTGGATGGATCCCTCCATTCTTTGGATGAAAGCTGTAAGGTACTTTTTCCTGCCACTATCACTTAGAAAACAGCCACCATCGCGATGCTCAAAGTCTTCTTCGATGTTCATAATGCCCTTGTTGATCAGCCAGAGGACTATTGAATCTACAATAGGCGCCCGAAATTCTTCCAGTAAGTCCGAAACCAGAGCAGCATGGCGTTCACTGCTAGCGTGCAAGCAACCCTGATAGGGATCCAAATCTTGCAGCTCAATCAGGGTTAATAGATGGTTCCAGAGCACCATGTAGCCAAAGCTGAGCATGGCATTAACCGGGTTAGTGGGCGGCTGTCGAGTGCGGTTAAGCAAAACAAAGCCCCTTTGCTGAAGGCAATTTCCCAATTCCGGGAAATACAGAGCCGCAGCCGCTCCTTCAATGCCCCGCAATTGATCTAGAGACTTGGCCTCAAGAGCTTGAGCAGCCAAATGTTCCAGACTGCGCAGGGTTAGATCCCCTGTTTCAGTGGGGCGTTGCCTGAGCTGCCTCATCAGCAGCACTCGGCTATTGAGCAGCTTGGCTCGCACCATCTGGGCTGCCGTTTGCAATCGCCATTCTTCAGGGAGCGCCTGTTGCAAATGAGCTAAGCGGCGGTACCCCCTCTCTATAGGAACAAGGCGACCATAGCAATAGCCCAGCCGCGAGAGATAGGCGATGGGGATATTACGCTTCAAGCACTCTCTCACCACATCGGTGGTTACCTGGGATCGGCCAAAGATTAAAATTTGCTCCAGCAAGGGTAGAGGCACCTCCTGCAAGAGCGACTCGCCCAAATAGACCATTACGAACTCTTGCTTAAGGCTTAGCCTACACCCCTGCTGAGAGATATATAAAGTTCGCATTATTCGTCATGACGACGCAGATCTTCAGCGCCTCGCCTCTGATCTATGGCATTGCCGGGTTTAGAGCGGCCACGCTCCGGTAAAATCTCCACATCAATTTCAGGACTTGACAAGAAACCTATCAAAATCTCGGCCAGAATGCCCGAAAAGAAGCTGGCAATCGCGACAAGAATGGTATTGGTAATCACGGCTGCCAATCCCAAAGGGGCAATCAGTAAGATGGCCAGTGTGATTGAGCCGTTGATTAAAGCTGTGATTATACTTGTTAAGACTTTGATATTGACTTTCCTTCTCGACATGTTGAGCCTCTTCTAACGTTCTGCTACTGGAATGGCCAGATTTGAGCAAAGCCAACTGCTCCTCTCTCAAGGTTTTCAAGATATCTTTTCCTAGGATTCACAGTTGCCCCAAAAACGGTAACTACTTGGTAATCATCTAGGTTGGCAATCCAAACAGGCGAGGGCACGACACCTCCCTGCACACCTCCGCACAAGAATTTGTCGTATCGCCCTTCGCCCTGCCGGCCCAATTGATGCAGGATTGCCAAGGCATAAGGCTTTTTGAATTCTTCCTTGCCGCTGCAGACTACAATCTGGCAGTTTCTGTCCACTGCTTGAGGCCATCTCTCTCTAGCAACTTGGTCAAAGCTGCATGGATTTCTGGGATCAAGAGCCTGCTCGCTGAGGGCCCCGAGAGCCGCAAAGAAGTCGACCAGTCGCCGTTGGAAAAGTTTCTGAAACTCGGCCACTGACTCTGGAAGATCCCAAAATGAATCCTCCGACTCAGGGATCAGGGTAGAGCCGCGCCACCAAGGAGCTCCGCGGTTTTGGCGAGAGTAGCAGGGCCTTCTTGCCCCCTGGCCAATACCTCCCAGGTGAAACAGCATCCAGGTTAGATTCCGAAAGAGCTTTTGCACCGCTTCCTGCTTCTCCTTTGAAGCATAGTTTTGGCACTCCTCAGAAAGGCTGAGAATGAGGATCCCTTCTTGCCGTCCGGCAGGCTTCCCCTTTCCTGCTTGATTGGGTTCCGGCTCCGGTTGAGTTACTCGCCCCTTCAAAAGATCCACGTGGATCCAGCTGTGTTTTTGCTGGGGAGTGATGGCCCCAAAAAGTTGCCCCTCCCATTCCTGCACCTGCTTCACGGGCAAAACACCCAGGGCAAAGGTTCGAAACCAGTAGCGCAGCATGTTCTTAAAGGCTACCGGTCGGACTTCGGCAATTGATTTGTTGTCATACCGGTTCTTATCAGGTCTCCAGTTGACCACTTGCCGCCCGTGGATCAACTGACCCTTCAGCTTAAAAGGCAGCCGCAAGAATTCTCCCTTGTATTGAGATAGAGTTTTGCCAGTTTGAATCAGCCGACCGTAGCCGGTATTGACTTGGGATCCCACTCCTTGCTCCAGCCCGCGGATGAGCCATTCTTTCACTTGGGCCAACATCTCGTCGGTGCAGCCTGGCCCTTTACGCAGGCCAATCAAAAAAGTGGCTTGCTTGAGAGAAAAGAAGAGGTTGGGATTAGGTGAGTATTCAAGATTTTGACCGTTCCACTTCCAGATATTATTGGCAATATCGACAGCTAGACCTCCTGTTCTGGAATTATCGGGATCCCCTTGTCTTTGAGTCCTGGTCGGCACAGGGTAGGCATCTAAAAAGATCACCTTGCCAGCACTATCTTTGTCCTCAGCTTCTAGATGCCCAAGCCAGGGTGCCACTGCTTTATCTGCCTCCTCCCAAGACAGATTGTGCTTCTGCATCAACTCTCGAATAGCCTGGGCGCGGGCTACCCCCCGCAAGGTGGAGCTGGGAATGTAGGGGATCCCCAAGTGATCAAAAGCGGGCAGCAGCATGCTCTCCGGGCCTTTGGCTCCGCCTACCCGAATTCGCCAGGGACAGGTGACCTGAAAAGTGTTTTTTTCTCCGGCAATGCGTTTGATGCGAGCATTCAGAACTTGAAGACGCGCTCCGTAGTTTGCCTTTGCTTCTGCCTGGTGCACCAGATCGACTTTGGCTCCGTCTTTGAAAGGAGTTGCTGGAGCCCTCATCCAACGCAGATATTCAATAAAGCTAATAAAGCTCGCTGTGGGATCTGGGCTGGGGTTGGGATCCAAGGGATGCCCTAGCCAGGGAGAAGGTTGGGAATGGTTGCCGCCCCCTCCACCACCACTCCCCCCTCTCTGATTGGGGGGATGGCCTCCTCCTCGACTTCCTGAACTTGGCAGACGGCTGGGAGCCCCTTGCTGAGGTGAGCCTGGTCTTCCAGGACGGGGAAGGGGTTGTGGAGCGTTGGCAGGACGATTGCTAGGCATTTGATCTTCTCCTAAAGCTGGAAAGCAGTATTAGGAATTGCGAAGCGTTTCCCGAAATTCGCGCAACATGGCGCTGGTGCCAATTTCTAAGGCGCGTCGAATGAGTTGAGGCACAAGCCTGGGGATGTCGAAGTCTGGGAAAAGTCGGCTGCAGCTCGATTCTACGTAGTCTTCTCCCTGCAGAATAAATATCCGCAAACTTCGCTCACCCAAGATCCAAACTTCGGGCACACCAGTAGCTTTATAAGCATCGATAAAGGTCCGGGAAGTAACGTCGGACTCAATCGCCAGATCAGGCGGAGGCAACAGATCGACATCGATCCTTCCCTCACACCCTCGCACCTGCTCTAGGTGATGGACATAAAAGCAGGTGTCAGGCTCCACCCCAGCACTGCCAGACTTTTTAAGGGTTGTTGAGCCAAAGTCTTCCCAGTCTCTCCCTTGAGAATCAAGGAGAGCTTTCACAATATCTCCGGCAATGCGGTGAGGGCGCTCATGTTTGGACAAGGGAGACATGATCTCTAACGTGCCGTTGTAATAGGCAATGCGAGTGTGGCGGTCTTCCCCTAACTCTTCCAAGATGCTCTCAAAGTCTTGCCAAGTCAGCGAATGGATAACCACTTGGCTTCCTTCATACAGGGAAATAGACTGGATTGGAACAGCTACACTCATTAGTCCCCCCCGCTAACGTCATCGTCATGGTAAATGGCTGTAGCCCAGAAGCTGAATTCTTGCGCCAAAGCAAGTCCCAGCCCTGTTAAACCCAGGTACTCTTCAACTCCCAACCCCATGAGACGATCCAGGCCGTTGGATTTGGCAATTTCGTTTTGACCGGAGATCTTTTCTAGGCAATCGAAAAACTCCTTGACCACCTCTTTTTTGCCCTCTTGGCTAAGGGCGTCTTCTTCGGCCTTGAGGCGCAGCAGGCCCCAAGTAGAAAGATAGGTGTAGAGCTCCACAGCCTGGTTTTTTTGCTCTTTTAGCCTTTCTGGATCCCTGGTTTGCGCTCTGAGCTGGCACAGGGATTCGTAAACGGGCTTGGCCAATGTACGCGGGTCAAAGCTATTCATAAAACCTCCCTCCTAGGTTGAGATCTAGTTCAAAGACAGCTCCACAAAGCCTCGGCCCAAGCTTTCCTGGCCGCCAATCTGCATAATCTGGTTGGATTGCAGCAGATCTCGAAACTCTTTCATTGCCTCCTCAGAACTGCCACTTGCTTGGGCGGTAACCCCCCAGGTAAAGTACATCAAGCTATCAGGAGGAATGGCCTCTTCGTAGCGGAAGCCTCTTTCGACAACCTTGTGCTCGCTAAGCTTGACTTTCACCTGTCGCCACAGGCTCATTTGAATTAGGGTGGCACAGTGCTGATCGGGTAAAACAATCACGCGACTGATATTGGGGCCTTTGGTGTAGCTCTTCCATTCCGACCATTGTTTGAGACCCTCCTTGAGAATGGCATCTTTGAGGTAAATGGGGCGGTTAGTGCCCAAGCTCGTACTGTAGGGATCCGGCACTGACAGATTCTGGCCTGTTATCCGCAGCCAGCGCTTGAGCAGAAGCGGGCAGCTTATCCACACCACCCCGTGGCTGAGGGAGGGCACCGGGATCCACAGCAAAGAGCCATCCCCAATCCAAATGGATCCCTGGGTCAGCTGATCCCCTTCCCCAATTTCGTTGCCAAAGAGCTCAAATTTTTTGTGCTTATCAGTCACACTGGCCCGCAACCTGCCCCGGATGGTGCTGGAAGGGATGTAGGGCAAATGGGTGTGGGATTCGCGGGCAATGCCCAAGAGGTTGCCTTCTTGGGTGGTGCCGCCAGTGTGCAGGGGAGTCAATAGATGGAGGTAGGCAATCTGAAAAGTCATGGATGGGCTCCTTTTGCGAGTAAGTATTCAAGGACTGAAAGCAAAACTCAGTTGGCCCAAGGCAGCCATAGGAGCTCGCTATAGCCCAACAGCCGCCAGCGGTGGAACACGTTGAGCCGGCCATCTTCTAGCTCGGGCTCTTCTTGGTTGAGGGGGGCCGGCTGCTCCAGGTAGTAGATACTGCCAGGGGGCGCGGCAAAAACTTGGGGGGCGGGCAGGCTCATCTGCCGCTGCTCTGGGGGGCGATCCACCCGCAGGCGTCCACTGATGGCAACGGGCTTGCCGGTGGCCACGCTCACCAAGGGGCCGGTGAGGGGATGGGCGGGGTGGGGAGTGGCCAATCGCCATTCCCACGGCCAGGCGCGGCAGAGGGAACGCCCGTCCACCTTTTTGATGAACACACCTGGGGTCACCAAGTAGGCCAAAGCGCGTCCGGCTTGGCAAAAGGCGGCCTGAGAAAGGTCCTGCAACTGCTGCCACTGCTCCTGCAGCTTCGGACAGGGGGCCAGCAAAGCGCAGTGGCCTTCTCCCCCCAGCCGCACAACCACTTCTTGCTGCAGGGGCAAGGGATCCCAGGCTTCGCGATCGGGATCCCAGCACTCGATGGAAAGGGCCAAACTCCAGCCCGGCTGAAGGCGGATGCAGGTCTCCACAAAGTAGCCATCGGCTTCTCGCACTTGCCGCTTGCTCACCTGCAGGGTGTTGTGGGGCCGTACTTCATACTTCAACGGCGGCTTGACGGCCTGGCTGAGATCCCAGCCTTTGCCTTCCAGCGCCTTTTGCACCACCTCGAAGGGCAGGTAGCCTCCTGTTTTTTTCTTCTTGCTGCTCTGGCTGCGTTCGGGTTCCTCCTCTGCTGGCCTCAGGGACACCAACGGGGCTGGCCGGGTGGGATCCCAGTGGCAATGGAAGTAGGGATCCCTCTCGTCCAACCAAGGAACGGGAACAAGGGGGAATCCGTCTTCCAGGTGCAAAGGGGCAGGGAAATAGAGCCTTTCGTCGTGGCAGAGAAAGGGGCCCCGCAGCCGCAGCGTCAAGGGCTGGCCCAGGTAAGCCTGGATAGCACCAGCAAGGGTATGGCCGCTAGGGGGAAAGCTGCTATTGGCCCAGGCCCGCTCTCCCGGGGCAAAGGGCTTAGCATCTCGAAACATCCACACATCCAAGGGTGATAGGGTAAACCAACTCATCGGCCGTTCCTCCCCAATTTCACGGTGCGGTTGCGCAGCACAAAAGCCGCCAGCTTGAACCAGTTTTTGATCTCCAGATCCCACTCCTGGGGCTGGGCGGGCAGGCTGTGCTGCCAAAAATGCTGGATAAACTCCACAAGCTTGTTCTGGAAGTGCTCTTTCTGCTCCGATTCCTGTTTGAAGAGATCCCGGCGGCTGCAAAAGAGCGTGGCCCAGGCTGGCACCGCCTCTGGGCTGGGGGCAGGATGTTGCTCCCACAGTTGGGCTGCCTGCTCAAACAAGGAGCTTTGATCCTGCTGCTGGCCCATGAGCTTCCAGTCAAAATCAAGGAGGTCTTTCCACTTGTCGAACGTGTCGAACTTGCTGGTGCTCACCAGTTGGTTGCCATTGGCAAACAGCACCCGCACCTGCACGCTGTCTTTGGGGCAGCCATGGGCATAGAGGTGGCCCTTGGCTTCTTCTTCCGCCTGCCAAAGGTTTTCCAGGGCAATGGCCAGAGGCACCGAGTGATGGGCAATCACCACGCCGAAGCTGATGGTGGCTGCGGATCCCAGGGTAAAGAGGGGGCGCCGGCTCAAACCTTCGGGAGGCCGCCCTTTTTTCCACTGCCAGTAGTCCCCCAGGTTCTCAAACTCCCGCCAGTCATCCTCTCCCCCCCGGAAACACTGGCGAATATCCCACAGCCAGCCATCCCACTCCCAGAGGTTGGTGTAGGCCAAAACGTCGTCCCCACCGGCGTAGATGAGCTTGCCTGCATAGCGTTGCTCTGTTAGGTAGGGCACCAACTGGCCGGAAAAATCCAGCAGGGCGCGGCTTAGGGCGCTGTGGGTGGCAGGCCCCATGCGCTTGCGGCTGTTTTTGACAAACTTCTGAAAAGCGTCTTTGACTTGCTCCAGCTCCTCCTTGTCCTTGCCAAAGACCTCGCCAATGGCTTCCGTTTGCCCGTTGGCCAGCCGCTGTAGGGGTTGAGGCAGATAGTCGTAGTAGGATTTCATCTTCTCGCCCCTGAGCCATTTGCCCATGTCGTCCCCATCCCCGGCAGCCAGCACGTACCAACTGGCGGGGTTAACGCTGGGGTAGTAGCGGCCTAGAAGCGTCTCGATGTCCTGCCGGTAGCTTCTTTGCGTTTCCTCGTCCAGCTCCAGGTCTTCCACCAGCCAACCAGCATTGAGCAGACGGGGATGGTAGCGCAGGTTCTGCCGGTCGGCCCACGGGATCCCCCATTTGCCCCGCATTTCCCGCAGCACCCCTCTGACCTCCGGGTAGCGGGCCTCCACTGCCTGACAGGCCTGCTCGAAGTGCTCTCGTTCCCGTCGCCCTTGGGTTTTGAGGTAGCCGGCTACGCCAGCGGTGAGATCCGGGTAGGAAGCGGCAATCTGGTCTTCATCCAGCTCGCGGAAGAGCTCCGGCAGCACTTTGTACAAGCCCCGCTTGAGGGTTTCGGTGGCATTGAGCTGTTCCCGGCCATCGAAGAGCCCGGCCTGCCGTTGCCAAAGCCGCCGACTCTCCCCTTCTGTTATCCACCCCTGCCGCGGTGAGGGATGCACCACCGGCCCCAAGCCCGAAACGGTGCTGCGCGGCCCAAACGCAACGGGGAGTTGCCAATCGCGGGCCTGCTTACAAGCTGCCTGTAGGCGCCGAGTTTGCTCCACTGCAGCTGCCCACCAGGATCCGACGTTGAGTCCGGCTTTGTATTGGCGGCGCTGTTGTCTTTGGGGATCCCAAAAGCTAGCCCGCAGAAACTCCAGCTCCTCATCCCCGAAGAGCTTTTGCTTGGCCTCTAGGTGATGGGTGCGGTTTTGGGCGCTGACCCAGGGATCCTCATCAATGGAAACCTGAGGGGGCTTGAGGATGCCGGTATCCTTGAGAGAGTGAGCCGGGGATCCCAAGGGCACGGCTGCCCAGTAGTGCTGCCACTGATGCTCCAGCCATCCCTGCCAGGTGGGGTCCTCTGGGTGCAACTGCCTCAGCCAGCGGCGATCCCCCTGCAGGTAATCCAGCACCTTCTGGGCCAACTGCTTCCATTCTTCCTTGAGGGTCTGCTGCGCCATCTGCATGGCCGCTTGCACCCGGTCTTCCGGCAACAGCAGCAGGAGCACATTGGGAAAGCCGGCGGTGAGCAGGGCGTTGGCAGAAGGTTGAGGGATCCATTCTTCAAATTCGGGGTACTTCTCCCGCAGCCAGTAGTCGATTAACGGCTGGCCGTAGAGGCTGGGGTAGAGCAGACAGTCGGGGCCGTATTTCTCGGCAAGCCGCCAACTCATGCGGGCAGAAAGGTAGTGCAGCAGCCAGGATCCGGCCCAAAAGTCCCGCATCTTGCGGCTGGCTTTGATCAGCTCCTGGATGGGGTTGAAGGTAAAGCTCACCAAGAAGGGACGCGCGAACTTGGGCTCGTCGTAGCCGGCCAAACATCCCGCTAGGGCTGCGGTGACGCTGGCGTGGCTCCACAGGGATCCGTCTGGCAGCCGGGTTTCTGCCGGCAATAACAGCAAGCTCTCATCCCCAAACTCTTGACAAATGGCCTGGGGAAAGCACCGCCAAAACCACCAAAACACTTTTTGGGGATCCGTCTCCTGCCGAACCCAATCAGGGATGGCGTTCTCCTCCCGTTCCATCAGGTAGTCTGCACGGGAGCAGGCATTCTTGAGGGCTTGGTGTTGCTCATTGGCCAATTGCCAAAAGTGCTTGCGCCCGGAGAGCAAGTGGCTCATTTCTAGTCCAAGACCCAAGTTGCGATCCTCAACTTGATAGTTGATGGCTATGGGCAAATGGCCAATGGCCGCGCGGTCGCTGGCCGAGGCGATGAGATCGGCATCGCCTATGGGAGAGGATCCCTCGGCTTTGGGAGAAGACCATCCCTGCATCGCCGCCAGTCTGGTCCACAGCCCTTCCTTGGAGCGGCCAGTCCTGTCGTGTAGGGCTTTGAGGGCGGGATCATGTAACAGACCCCAGAGCTTAGCTTGCCAGTAGTAAGACATGGTGTTTTCGCTGGAGAAACAGAACAGTTAGGAACTCCTCGAACAAGGAACAAAACCCCGGTAGCCACCCGATGTCGTGGCTACAGAAGCTACAAAACAAAATCGATCTGATCCCGGCCAGCCCTCAGTTTTCTTCAGTATTTCTCAATAGCCGTTGTTTGACCAAAAACCCAGAACCTGAGGGCGAACCGATGTCTTTAGCCTACGGAGAAGTGGAAAGATCCCCTTCCAACTTCCCTTCTGCCCAGGTCAATTTGGGAAACAGCTCTTCCAGGCCAGGCAGCAGGTCTTGCAAAACAAAGCTTTCTAGAGCTTCGCTGTTCAAAGGGTCTAGATTCATCTGCACATGGGCAACATCGTTGCGGTACTGGCTGAGGCGAGACCAGAGGTTGGCAAGTTTCTGCACATCGGGAACATGGGCAGCAATGTCAGGAGGCGCCTGGGGCTGGTCTTCCCGTGGAATGAGGGATCCCAGTTGGTGTTCGATCTCCTGCCGCGCTTCCCGCTGGCGGTAGTTGGGCAGCCCCTCACACAAGCAGAGGGCCGAGATCACCCACTCCCGAGCTAAGAGAATTGCCTGCGTGATGAAGCGTTTCTCCACATACCAGCGCAGCAGTTGAAATTGCTTTTGAACTTGAGCCTTGGCATCCGTAGCTCTGTCTGCTGGCAAAGCCAGTTGGCTGTAGCTGTCTTGAATGCTTTGCAACAGCAAGCCAAAGGGCTTGGCAAATTGGCCCACCTCTTCTGCCAACTCCTGGGTGGAGTGCCTTTGCAACCTAAGCAAGTCATCCTCCAAAAGGCTGACCGGTCTTACCAGCTCCAGGGAACGAGAGATATTGCGGATGGCTTGGCCAAAGTTCTGCAGCCGGATGGGCTTGGGATCCCTTTTGCCGAGCTTTGGTTGGCGGTAAAAGTCCCGTTGAACTGTATCCAAAAGTTGGCCCAACTCCAAGGCCGAGCCGGTGCTAATGAATTTGTCGGTAGCCGTCAGCCAGTCCAAAAGACGAAGGGCGGGGGTGAGATCGATGATGGGTGTTTCCTGCTGGTCTTTGAGATAGAGACCGTAGTACAGCCCCTGAATATTTACATTCTTGGCCTTGCGCAAAAGGGCGGCTCCCAAGAGCACCAGTACGGGGATGGAGCGAAAGGCGTGGGTGATATCGAAAACCAGCCGCGTATGGGGCTCGATGCTATCGACCAGCACATCGAAGATCTCCCAGGTCTCTGCCTCGGTTTTGCTTTCAGGAATGGCCTTGGCAATTTTCTCCACGTGGGGGGGTAGGCAGTCCTGTAGATGCTTCCAATGGGTGTCATGTGCTTCTTGGGTTAGCAGCACAATCACCCTCTCGATGTCAAAGAGCTGACAGAGGGCTTTGGCAACATAACGGGTTCTATCGGCTTTCCGCTCCCCAAAAACATACACCGTCTCGCTGTAGGGGCTGGTGCCTAGAGTGGTCAAAAGGGTATTAGCCATAGGGATCCTCTCGATGACGGCTTTCAAGCATTGAAGCACGGGCATCTTCAAGCTACTGCAGCTTGGAAGCCCCCCCTTCTCAAGTTGCCTGGAGAGGGTTCTGGGTTGAATGTTGCCCTATCCTCTCCCGAAAAGTGGCATCCTCTGCTCAGCCGGTGCCAGAAAGATGGGGATCTCTACCCCCAAAATTGAGTGGAGCCATCTTGCCGCTGGATTTGGATCCCTGCTCGACAACTGTTTCAAAACGGTGAAGGTGGGGGATGTCAGAGCTAGCCTAGACAGAGATTCGGCCATCCTAAACAACGGGGATCCTGTGATGCTATCGACTCCAGAGTTGTCCATTTCAGGTCAAAAGCTAACTCCCGAACAGTTTCTGGCCTTGCCGGAGGGGGATATTGTCTATGAGCTAGTCGATGGGCGGGCCGTCTCCAAAAACGAACCCATGTCGCCAAAACGCTTCCATGCTCGTCTCCAACCGGTGTTGTGGCAAATTTTGGAGGACTGGTGCTCTAGCCCTGAGTGTCCTAAGCCTGGGTCAGCACATACTGAGTGGGCAGTTGTTCTGACACGAAAAGCGGAACCCTGGATCCCGATTCCCGACCTCACCTACATCTCCAACGAGCGGTTGCCGGTTGAGGCCATGACCGATGAGCCTTGTTTCGCCATTCCCGAGTTGGTGATCGAGATCCTTTCTCCTGGCCAGAGTTTTGGAGCCATAGCTCAGAAGGCAACCGATTATCTAGAAGCTGGGATCCCCAGGGTTTGGGTTGTGGATCCCCAAGCCAAGAGCATCACCGTCTTCTATCCCGATGCCCCGCCGCGCACCTTTACGGGATCCCAAGCCATTCAAGATGATTTCCTGCCGGGTCTAAAGGTAATCCCTCAAGATGTATTCGCTCAAGCCCGGATCCCTTAGGGGGTACCTAGCGAGCCCACGATAATCAGAGTTAGTTCCAGAAAGAGAGCATCCGGCAGAGGTGGCCACCCATCTAGGTCTGGAGCTGATTGGCTCAGGAATGCCGAAGGGATCCCGAAGCGATATTCCCTGCTATGGGCTAATGGCGAGACGGAAAAGCTTCTCATCGGCCAGTTGAAGAACTTCCTGCCCTGCAGCCGCCAGTTGTTCCGGGGGCAAGTTCTGGTATTTGGCGATAAACTCGGGCAAAACTTGAAACTCCACCCGCTTGCCGGTCTCTCGGTGGATGACCACGCTGCGCATTTTTTCAAGAGATTCGACCTCCACCAGCTTCAAGTTCAACTTGCCCAAACTGGCCCCTGTTGCAGCATGCAAGCCATCCACAATGCACACGAACGGGATCTCTGCCGGCGACTCGTGAATGACCTCCACCAGAAAACGGTTCCTAGAAGTGTGGGGAGTTGGACTCATCAAGCCCAGCTCCTGCAGAGCGCGCATCCCCATGCGATAGCCGACCACGGCCCAAGGCCCAGCTCCGCCATGAATTTCCGTTACTCGCTGAATGGCCGCCGCCGTCGAGTCCGTTGCAGAACTGGTGACCGGATGAGCTGTCGCCGGCGCTCCCAGAGTTAGCTGAAGTGCAATCAGCAAAAGAGAAAGCTGCTGTGGCTTGGCAATGGATGACAGGTTCATAGGCAGCGAGAGAGCTGATAAAGAGGAGATGGGTCAAGCCATCCTAAGCTCTACCCTTCGAGGTTGCCTATGCGGGGGTAGGGGATCCAGCCCTCTTCTGGGAACTCTTCCGAAAATCACCTCCTGGCTGAAGAGGGCTAAGACCAGTGGTATTGTCAGAGGTAAGCCCCTGGGCGTTGAGCACTTTCACGTGGCTGCTGTGGTCGAAAGTGCCTTGCTGCTGGCAGCAGGCCTTAGCACCCCTGACTGCCCTTTCCACTGATCGCCCTGGGGCGCCGCGCGCTGCTTGACAGAAGCGAGCTGTGTTCACTAGCATTTCTTACATATGTTTTACGTGGCAGCTGTGTGATGAGCCACTCAATGACTGCTGAAGCTTCAATGGCAAACCCAACACATGTCCCTTACGAAGCTCCCGTAGTGGACCTATGCCTGCCCGTGCGAGGAACTACCCTCCCAGCAGATCACGGGTACGCTCTACTCGCGGCGCTATGCCACCAAGTACCAACACTGCACCGAAACCCTCACATCGGGATTTTGACAACAGCGGGAATTGGAGACAGACGAGGCAAAATCTTACTGACTCCGCACTCCCACATTAGAATTCGGCTGCCCATAGAAGCAGTGCCGGAGGTGTACAAGCTAGCCGGCAAGCAATTGAAGATTGGATCTCACGAAGTACAGCTAGGGATCCCCAGGATTTTTACTCTCAAACCAAGCACTTCCCTAAAAGCCCGAATTGTTACAATCAAGGGCTACACCGAGCCAGATCCATTTGTGCAAGCTGCCCAAGACCAGTTAGAAAAGCTTAAGATCTCAGGCCGGGTATCAGTACTGCAAGATAAAACTGGGAAACCCTTGCGCAAGACCTTGAGAATTAAAGGGCATACGATTGTAGGTTTCTCAACCTTAGTAGAGAACCTACAGGAAGAAGACTCAATTCGCCTCCAGCAGGTAGGGCTAGGTGGCCGGCGGCGCATGGGTTGTGGATTCTTTTTGCCGTGCAGGTGAGGATGACTCTACAATGTTTAAGTTTTTGCTAGCAAAATCGCTGGGAAAATGGGATCCCAGCTACCAATCTAAAGAAGAGTATGCTCAGGCAAGGGGCGCTGCTAAACTTGCAGGCCATGTTGCGGCTGTCTTGTCAGCGGCTGAAGTCTTCTCAGATCGCCTAGGACAGACTATTTGCAAGCAGTTAGGGTTAAGTGACTCAAATCGTTTGGGAGCTGTTGTCAAATTAGGAGCTTATCTGCACGACTGGGGTAAAGCCAATCAACATTTCCAGGAGATGGTTTATCTCAAGTCATCAATCTTAGACACTGAGTCAAAAGCAAAACTTGACAAAGCTTGGAAAGCTCACAATGGGAAACAACTCATTCGTCATGAGTTTTTAAGTGGCATACTTGCCCTACAAGTCAAAGAATTCCGCGAGTGGCTAGGGAAGGCATTTTCTGAAGAGGAGCTGATCTTAGCTACTTGGGCAGCAATTGGACATCACTTCAAAGCAGGAGTAGATTCCCAAGGTAGGCAATCGCATAGAATTACAGAGTTGCCTGATGGCGCAGGACTAGGGATCTACATTTACACTGAACATACAGACTTTGAATCTGTACTGAGACTGGGATCACAGAGACTTGGGCTACCGGCAGAGATTCCAAGGGTAGCTTCAAAAAACTGGGAAAAAGAATGTCTAGAAGATTGCCTAAAGGCTCTAGAAAGTCAATTTCGAGACTTTGCCAAAAGTTTAAGCCCTGAGCAGAAGGTGCTGGTGGCTGCTGCCAAAGCAACAGTAATTGCTGCAGATCTAGCAGGGTCAATCTTACCGACAGAGGGAGAAGATCTGCAAGATTGGATTTCTGGTGCACTAAGCTTGGTTCTTCGAGAGGAAGACCTAGAGCAACTCATTGCCCAAAAACTAGGAGAAAGCTCCCTACGTCCTTTCCAAGAGCAAATGGCTGCTGCCACTCATCGAGTAACACTGGTCAAGGCAGGCTGTGGTACAGGCAAGACCTTGGGAGCCTACGCTTGGGCGAAAAAGTGGGCATCGGGAAGGCGACTGTTTTTTGGCTATCCGACCACCGGAACGGCTACTCAGGGTTACCTGGACTATGCCGAGGGATCCCCAATAGAAAAGGCACTGATGCACTCACGAGCAGATTTGGATCGAGAACTTTTATTGACCGGCGAAGGCGAAGAGGATGAGGGTAATTCGTTTCGTTTGGCAGCGTTGCAAGTATGGAGAAAGAAACTGGTTATCTGCACTGTGGACTCTATTTTAGGGTTAATCCAGAACAATAGAAGACCACTATTTTCTTGGCCAGCCCTAGTTCAATCTGCCTTCGTTTTTGACGAGGTACATGCCTATGACAATCAGTTGTTTGGCTCTTTGCTGAGATTTTTACAGGCTTTTCGAGACGCACCTATCCTACTGATGAGCGCCAGCTTCACCCCAGGGCGACTTGAGGCGATTAAACGGGTGATGAGTGAGTTGGGTGAACCTATTGGGGATCCCATTGAAGGGCCTCAAGAGCTAGAAGAGCTGAAGCGCTATCAAATAAAAGAAATTTCATCAGAAGGGGATCCCATCAATTCCGAATCCATTTGGTCAGAAGTTACTAAGGCAGTTCAAGAGAACCAAAAGGTATTGTGGGTAACCAATTCAGTTGCCAGTTGCATTAACATTTATCGAGAGGCTCAGAAGAAGCTAAAAGACATTGAAGCCGAAGTTTTAATTTATCACAGTCGATTTCGTTATAAAGATAGACTTAGAAAGCATGAGCAGATTATTAACGCTTTTGGTCAACCAGGGCCTGTTCTCGCTATTACTACACAGGTTTGTGAAATGTCCTTAGATTTAAGTGCAGACTTGCTTATCTCTGCTATGGCTCCAGCGACAGCTTTGATTCAGCGACTAGGTCGACTCAATCGAAGAATGAAAAGCGAGCAGGAGGGATCCCGTGTAGCTCTTTTCTACGAATGGAACGAACACCTCCCCTATGGCGCAGCAGAATTAGAAACTGGCCGGCAGCTGCTTGAACAGCTTAGAGAACTTGAGTATATTTCCCAGCGAGACCTGGCTGATATCATCTCTCAGCTCAGCCGGGAAGAGCCTGCCAGGGTGAAGTCAGCATGGCTTGATCAAAACTGGTGCACTTATCCAAGTTCCCTGCGAGAGGCCGGCTACACGATAACAGTGCTTCTGGCAGAAGATCAAGACGCTATTTGGAAGGCTGCTGAAGTCAGACAGAAGAAAGCTCTAGATAAGGGCCAAAAGCTATCGAGAATGCAAGCTTTTCTACAAGAAGCTCAAGCCTGGTCAATTCCAATTCGGATCCCAGATAAAAAGACAGAGTGGTGGAATTGGCAACGACGCGGGTTTTATTTCATCACAGAGCCTGGATATATCACCTACAGCGAGGAAGTTGGCACACCATGAGCGAATTAAAGTTGCACCTAGGACACCCCGGATTAACATTGCTGCATCGGGCGGGTTTAGCCGGACTATGGATGACCCTCAAGCAGCTAGAGCAGGAAATTCCACCAGAAAAGCGTCCAGGGTCACTAAGTTGGGAACTGACGCCTCGACAAGTTCAACTGTCCTGGCAGGGAAATGACTTTGAAGTAATTGATTGGTTGCTCAAAGAGTCTTTCCAACTTGATAATGGATTAATCGCATTGCGAGGGATCGACAGTAAGTCGATGCGAAAAGACTCCCAGGTAGTCATCCATCAAGGAATCCTGGGAACATTTCTACAACATGCCAAAACCCGTAAAGTTATTGGCGAGCAAACTCAATCTTTAGAGATTGATGAGGATCATCCGCCTGTCATTATCAAGTATAAAGCTTTAGAAAGCTACGTCCATCAGGAATTTGCCAAAAATCTATGTGATAAAAACGGTAATTGGCTTAAGCAGCCAATTAGCATTGCTGGCTGGCTTAATCCTGGTGCAGTCGTTCGCCACAATGCATTTTCCTCGGATACAAGCTTTGAAGAGTCTCCAGAGATGGCCTTTATACTTCTCTACGCTCCTGTTTCTTGCTGCTACTACATACTTCGCTCGCGGCTGCGAGATCAGAAAGCTCAATATGCCCTGGTAGTTCCCGAGATTACCGATATGGAGGTCTATGCAAGCTACCGGCAAGATCCCCAGCTTCGTCACGCAGGTTACCGGGATTTTCATGCTTCGAGTTTGGGAGATGCTGGGCTTAGGTTTTTGACGTACCAAGGGATTGCAGAATCTGCTAGGGAATTTAAGGTAAAACGATGTCAGGTTCTAACTCTAGGTGTTGTTCCGTGGTCGAGCCAACAAAAATCTCGCACAGATCTACTTACTGTAGAAGCAGAATATCGCGTCTGTAAAAACTACCAGATCTGCAGAGCAGTGTTACCAGATCGAGTTGTCGTCAAGGCAAAAGCAGAGGAAGGCAGTTTCATTGCAACAAGTTTTGCTCGTGAGATGATTGCTGAAAATCTGGCAAGGGGTTACTCTTGGTATGCCGGATTTGCAGAGCAGGTTAATAGCAACGAGCAGTTTAAGCAGCTATGTTACGAGCGCGGAGGTCTAAACGAAATGGTCATGAAAACGGAAATGGATGACAGAGAGCGCTGGTTTGTTCAGGCTTGTCATGAAGCCATTCGCTTTACCTATGGTCGGTTATCTCAGAAAACCCAGGATAGGGGAGAGTTTACTAACTTCGACAGAGAAAATATACGTATTCGCACTGGGCTGACTCGATGCAAAAACGCGGAAAGCTTCCGTGAGTTTATTACTAGCTTTTGGGCGCGGGCTGGAAGAATACCGACACTGCAAGAGCATTGGGATGACTTGATGGATTTAGTTATGGATCCCAAGGAATGGAAAAAAGCGCGAGACTTAGCTCTTCTAGCGTTGGCCAGCTACAAAGGCAAGGAGCGACAGGAAGAACTTCAGGATGAGCTTGACGAGGACGATGTTGACTTGATTGTACTTGCCGAGCTAGAGGAGGACTGAAAGTGTAAAGCAAGAGCCAGAAAGTCAAGTAAAAAGTTGATGCAGCAACGACTTAACAGTTCAGTTTGAAGAATTAGCTTGGAGGAAGATTATGACTTTGCACCTGTTTGGCAACATCTTGACCAGCTACGGCACCGCTGCCAACAACCGCGGTGAGAATGACGGCAACATCACTACCCTGCAAAAGATCCTCTGGAAAAATGAGGTGCACACTACCGTCTCTGCTGAAGCAATCCGTTGGGCCCTGCGTTACTATTGGCAGGTCTCAGGGAATGGCTGCGAAGTTAACCGACGTTGGAATGATCAAACCAACGACAACGAGTGGCAAGCGCCTAACTTTGATCCCGAGCGGTATATCGATGATGATGTCCTAGGCTTTATGCGTGCGGAAGGGGCTAAAGTAGATGCCTCAGACGAAAACTCATCCAGGAAGAAGGGAGAGAAGTTACCAAAGGGCACTACCACTGCTCGGCGAGGTGTTTTGGAAGTAACTCGGGCAGTTTCTACTCGACCCTACAGCGGAGATGTAACCTTCAACGCGAAAAGTGGCCAGAAGGGATCCACTTCTCTCTACGGAACGGAGGTTCATGCTACTCGCTATCAGTACGGCTTTGCAATGACTCCTGCTCGGCTCCACCGGCAAGACCGAGTAATCGAAGTGTTAAACGGACTGGTTTCGTTGGGGGAAGTAGCCGGCAATCACTCTCGCTTTCTCTATGACTTTTCACCAGACAGCATAGTTCTGCGCTGGACACACGACTTTTCGCCACGCCTGCTCTACTGTTTTGAAGAAAACTCTGATGGAGAAATCAGCATGCCGGACTTAGTGCGTCGAGTGCAAGTGGGGGATATAGCTCCTCAAGAGCTGTGGCTAGCAGGAGCTGCTGCCGAAACTGAGGACGGGAAGAAGCTAGCCCAGTTGGGTGCTCATGTAAGTCCAGGCATTAAGTCAACAGTTAATCAACTTATCAGCTTGATTAGGCAGCAAATTTCTTGTGAGGAGGCAGCATGATTCAGCTCCAGGTTGAGGTGCCTATTACCTGTTTCCGTCAATCTTGGGCCAGGGAGTTTGCCGAAACTTATCCGGTGCCGCCACCGGCTACTGTTTATGGAATGTTGCTTTCCTTGCTGGGAGAATGGGATCGGCATCGATATTGCGGATCCCAACTGGCAATTGCTCTCCTGAGCCAACCCCAGCTTTCTACAGTGATCCGTACCCTTCGTCGTTTTAAGACAAAAGATATTCAGCATCCAAACAATGCCCGTCCTGACTACCAACAATTGCTGACCGATGTGCAAATCGCAGTTTTGGTCAACGGATCCCTTGCTCATGACCTAGAAAGAGCCTTTGAAAATCCTGAATTAATTGACCGATCTGGGGGACTAAGCCTAGGAGAGAGTCGTGACTTAGTTAACTCGGTAAGACCAATTCAGAAAGTCCCTTCAGGGGGAAGATGGCTAATTCAAGATGAGGATGGGATCCTGACCTTGCCGTATTGGGTTGATCACGTGGGATCGCGGGATACTCGCTGGCGAAGATACTCACTCCGAACTCTTGAAGGTGATGATGTGCCGGAGTTAGCCTGGACGGAAATTTGCCCAAACTAAGCCGTGAGAATTCCAAGCTGTTGGTTCTAGACTTATCAACCTTAGGTCGAAGGCTTATTTCCGAACAGCCTGTTAACCCTGCCAGGAGAAGATCTTGCGTGGAGCCTGAGTTTTGTCTCTGCTCAAAGAGAAAGCTGTTCTAAGATTGCTGAAGAACTCTATATTTTCATATTTCGGAGTATCAGATTATGACGGCATCACTAATCGATTTCCCCGCACAGATAGATTCAGATTTGATTCGTGTTTCAGCACTGCACGCATTGGCCTACTGCCCACGACTATTTTATCTAGAGGAGGTCGAGGAGCTCTATACGGAAAACGCAGCTATTTTTGCCGGTCGGCGGTTACACACAGAGCTGGAAAAGCAAGAGGGAGAGGAGTGGGAGGATCTATTTCTAGAAAGCGAAGAACTGGGCTTGCGGGGAAGAGTGGATGCTTTGCGCACTCGTGATGGACAGATCATTCCCTACGAGCATAAAAGGGGTCGGTCAGCACGGGATCTGGACAACCAGCCTCAAGCCTGGGAGAGTGACCGGTTGCAGATTTTGGCCTACGCCTATCTCGTGGAAACAGCTTTGGGGATCCCAATTCCCGAAGGACGAATTCGGTACCACGCAGATAATGTGCTCGTACACGTACCCCTTGATGATGCTGGGCGCCAAGCTGTACGTCAGGCAATTGAACAAGCGAGGCTGCTGCGCCAATCTCCTCTGCGGCCCCCAATTACCGACAATGAGCGGCTGTGTGCGGGTTGCTCCTTAGCTCCCGTGTGTTTGCCCGAAGAAGCGAGGCTAGCTAATGACAGAGAATGGCAACCTATTCGCCTGTTCCCGGAAGATGACGAACGGCAATGTGTCCACATTCTAGAGCCAGGGGCACGGGTAGGGCGCAGTGGATCCCGTCTCAAAGTTACCTACCGAAACCAAAGCGAAGAGTTTATCTCCGCTCAGCAAACTGGACAAATTGTGCTGCATGGTTTCTCTCAAATTTCAACTCAAGCCATTCATTTCTGCGCCGAACAATACATTGGAATTCACTTAATTTCGGGAGGTGGACGCTATGTCGGCAGCCTGGATCCCCGATATGGGAGCATCCAGCGCCGCATTCGACAGTATCAGGCCCTGAGCAATCCTGAAATGTGCCTGAGACTAGCCCGAAAGTTGGTGAGGTGTCGAGGCCAGAGCCAGCGCAAGTTCTTAATGCGCTTGGGATCCCAGCGTTCGCCGGAGGTAGAACAAGCTATCGAACAAATGAAGCGATTGCTCAAGCAAGTTGATCAGGCAGACTCTTTGTCAAGTCTATTGGGACTGGAAGGAAACTTAGCAGCGCTCTACTTTTCTGCCTTGCCTCATCTGCTGTCTGATGCAGTACCTGAGGAAATGCGATTTTCAGGACGAAATCGAAGACCTCCCAAGGATCGCTTTAACGCCTTACTTGGGTTTGGTTATGCTCTTTTGCTTAAAGATGTAATGAATGCTATTTTGACAGTTGGATTAGAGCCCGCCCTGGGTTTTTATCACCAGCCTCGCTCCCAAGCGCATCCTCTGGCTCTTGACTTGATGGAGATCTTCCGTGTTCCTCTTGTAGATATGCCAGTCGTAGCCTCAGTTAACCGACGGCAATGGGATCCAGACGCAGATTTTACAGTACGGGGCCAACAAGTTTGGCTCAGCGAAGAGGGACGTAAGAAGATGATTCGGATTTACGAGGAGCGCAAGCGAGAAAAGTGGAAGCACCCAGTTACTCATTACTCTCTTACCTACTGCCGTTTAATAGAGCTAGAGGTTCGTCTTTTGGAAAAAGAGTGGAACGGCGAAGCAGACTTGTTTGGAAATTTAGTCGTGAGATAGATTATGGCCGAGCATAAGGTTTGTTACTTGGTGTGCTACGATATTCGCTGTCAGAAGCGATGGCGAAAAGCATTCAAGTTATTGGAGGGATATGGAGAACGAATTCAGTACTCAATTTTTCGTGCCTGGCTAACATTGCGAGAACGAGAGAAACTGCGTTGGGAGCTAGAGAAAATTCTAAAACCAGAGGATGACCTCTTGCTTGTGGGGATCTGCAACCGCTGCTTAGAGCGGGTGCTCGCCTCGAACCGACCAGAAAGTTGGCCAGAACGACAGGATGGCTACAGGATCTGTTAAAAAGCAAGGATCTATCGTTGTGAAAGACGCTTTAGCCCCCAAAAGACCTGAAAGTCTTGTCGGAAGAGGGTTCCAGGGATTTTCGACCGCCTGGAGTTGCTTGCAAAATCCCGGCTCCCTTACGAGAAAACCTTTTGCCGGGCCCAGTGCGTTAGGAGACCTGTCTTCTAGCTGGCAGTTGGTGTATAGAATAAGGGTACATGCTTGCAAAGGCTCCATCCGAGCCTTGCAGAGTAAGAATCCTGGGGTGCGCCGTGATTTTCCTCTGATTGCCGTAAGGCGTT
>NZ_JANSHS010000013.1:0-7704 GCF_047461695.1 Synechococcus sp. R6-7 | reverse complement strand
TTGTGGTGTTGGATCCCGAACGGCAGATTGCCCGCATTGTGTTGGCAAAGTTGACCGTGGACGTGGGGCTGCAGGCGGGATCCACCCCTGAGGAGGATCTGAGGCAGCGGGACTTCACCTGCAATGCCCTGGCCTTGGATCTGCAAAGGGAGCAACTGCTGGATCCCACGGGCGGACAAGCCGATATTCGCCAGGGCCGGATGCGCATGATCCACCCCGACAACCTCAGCGCCGATCCGGTGCGGCTGTTGCGGGGTTATCGACAGGCAGCTCAACTGGGGTTTGGGCTGGATCCGGCTACGCAAGAGGCGATCCGGGAGCGGGCTCCCCTTTTGGCGAATGTGGCGGCAGAACGGGTGCGGGCAGAGATAGTGGCCCTGTTGGAGGCAGGGATCCCAGGGCTGGCTCACCTACAGGCGGCGGTGGCGGCGGGGTTGCTGCAGGCTTGGCTGCCCCACCTGAAGCCGGAAAGTCCGGGCTTCCCTCAAGCTCAGGCGGTGTGGGAGTGGGCCGGGCGCTGGCAACCGCTCTATCCCCGCACGCTGGCAGAGCTGGCCCAGCCCTTGACATCCTCACGCGAAGGGCGCGGCAGGCTGTTGGCAGTGGTGCTGGCGGCCTTGTTGTGGGATCCAGCGGGAACTGAGGACTCTGTCTTGCTGACGCGAACGGCAGAAAGGGTGGAAACCGAGCTGGAGCGGCTGCGCTTCAGCCGAGCGGAAATGCGGGCCATCCAAAAGCTACACCATCTTCTGCCTCAGCTTCAGCTTCTCCTGACGGACTCCCCCACCCCTGCGCAACAGTGGCGGCTTTATCAACAGGCGGGATCCCTGTTCGGTGGCCTGGCGCTGTTGGCGGTGGCTACGGGCGGCGACCCTCAAAAGCTGGAGTCTTGGCTCAAACGCTACGAAGACCCCCAGGATCCCCTGGCCCATCTGGTGCCCCTGCTGGATGGCCGCGATCTGCTGCACAGCTTGGGGGCCAAACCCGGCCCCTGGGTAGGCCAGTTGCTGCAAGACCTCCAGGAGGCGCAGGCTTGGGGGCAGATTCAAACTCGTGCCGAGGCGCTCTCTTTTGCCCGCCGGTGGCGTGGCCAGCAAAAAGACTAGCCGAAGCGATAGCCGAAGCCGCGCACCGTCACCAAATACTCTGGGTTGCTGGGATCCAGCTCCAATTTTTCCCGCAGCCAGCGGATATGTACATCGACGGTCTTGCTGTCGCCCATGAAGTCGGATCCCCAGATGCGCTCCAGAAGCTGTTCCCGCGTCCAAACGCGGCGGGGATTGGACATAAACAGCTCCAACAGGCGAAATTCCTTGGGGGAAAAACTCACCTCAACGCCCCGCACCAACACGCGGCACTCCTGGGTAAACATACACAGATCCCCGTAGCGGAGCACCGTGGCATCGCTGGCTTGGGCCAGTTGTTGCCGACGCAACACCGAACGACAGCGGGCGATCAGCTCCCGCATGCCGAAGGGCTTGGTCAGATAATCGTCGGCCCCCAGTTCCAAGCCCACCACCCGGTCGGTTTCGCTACTTTTGGCCGTCAACATCAAGATGGGAATCGTGTTGCCCTCCCTGCGCAGCAGCCTGCACAGATCCAGACCGTTCAAGCTGGGCAACATCAAATCCAAGACCATCAAATCCAGCCGCTCAACCGTATGCACCATCTCAAGGGCTTGCCGACCATCGGCGGCCTGTAAAACTTGATATCCCTGCTCTTCTAAAGCTAGGGCAACCGTTTCCCGAATGGCATCCTCGTCCTCCACCACCAGCAGGGTCTCCAGATGGGGAGCAGCTTCCTTGGCTTGAGGAAGTGGACCGGTCATGGAGAGGGTTGCTTCCATACAGAACTCCGTCGCGCCTGCACGCAAGTGCTCCGCACCGCCGTCACGAACGCGGAAGCGTCACGTAGCGATAACAGCCTCACAGGGTGAGAAGGGCAAGTGCCGCCACCGTCAACAGCAGCCCCCCGATAGGATATCAAACTTCCAGGGCCGGCCAATGTAAAGAGAACAGGGGTGGACTGATTGCCCAAGGTCTTGAGACGGCGAATGGAACCGAAAGGATTCCAAAAACCTGCAATTCAGGATGATTTAAGATCTCTAATGTGGAGCCGCCCCTACCCACGCCTCATGGTGCTCTGCACCCCTCCCGCGAACGGCAACTCACGCTTTAAGGACTCCGTCCCGCTGTCGCGATTGGCCGGAAACCGGTTATGTCTGCTTCCCCTTCTGCACTCTGGGCCACTGGCGGAGCCATTCTGCGGCTGTTGCGCTGGCACAAGCCGGCAGGGCGATTGATTTTGATGATCCCGGCTCTGTGGGGAGCTTTTTTGGCCGGACGGGGAACGCCCCCTTGGCCGTTGGTCGGGATCATCATTTTGGGCAGCCTGGCTGCCAGTGGGGCAGGCTGTGTCATCAACGATCTTTGGGATCGAGATTTGGATCCGCTGGTGGAGCGCACCCGCCATCGCCCGTTGGCCAGCCGGGAGTTGACCGTTGGCGTCGGGATCCTGATGGCGGTGGTGAGTTTGGCCTGTGCGGCAGGGCTGGCGCTGTTTCTCAACCCGGTTAGCTTTGCCCTCTGTGTGGCGGCGGTGCCGGTGATCCTGCTCTATCCGGGGGCCAAGCGGGTGTTTCCGGTGCCGCAGTTGGTGCTGGCTCTGGCGTGGGGATTTGCCGTGCTCATCAGTTGGACGGCGGTGAGCGGCCAAGATGCCAACACACCCCTGTGGGAAGAGGGGCTGGGCTGGCTGTGGCTGGCCACGGTGTTGTGGACACTGGGATTTGATACCGTCTATGCTCTTGCGGATCGGGAGGACGATGAGCGGGCCGGGATCCATTCCAGCGCCCGTTTTTTCGGGCAGCGGACGCCGACGGCGGTAGGGCTATTTTTTTTGGGCACTGCCATCGCGCTGTTGGGGGTAGGCCTCAGCCTACGGTTGCATGGAGTTTATTTTGTCAGCTTGGCCATCGTCACTGTCCTCTGGGGCCGGCAAACCTGGCAGCTCCACCAAAGGAATGCCTCTCCCACCTTGTACCTGGCCATCTTCGGCCAAAATGTGGTGCAAGGGTTTATTCTGCTGGCGGGGATGATCGGCGGGTCCCTGCTGGCCTGAGGGATCCCCTGGCCTCTCGCATGGCCAGATGCCTCTCTGAAGAACGCCTTGCCCCTCAGCCGACGCTGGGGCTGCCTCTTTGGGAAGGGATCCCGACAAATCTCCGGACTGGCAGGAATCGGCCCAGGGCCATGGGCAAACGGTAGAATGAGACGATTAATTGCAGGATCCCAGCCTCCGATGGCCCCACTGAGCAGCGGTGAGCCTCCCTATGACATTCTTATTCTCTCAAACGGCCCTGGAGAGCTGACCACCTGGGTGCGTCCGGTGGTGATGGAATTGCGCCAGCAACTGCCTCAGGCACGCCTCTCCCTGGTGCTGTCCCCCTGCCCCCATGCTTCCGGGCAAGAGATGAAGATAGCCCAAGCGTTCGTCGACGTGGATCGGGTGCAGGATCCCGATTTTTTTCTGGCTTTTTTGCTTACCGGCCAAACCGAAGAAGCCTGGGATTGGGCCAAGCGAGGGGTGGTGCTGTTTCTGGGGGGGGATCAGTTTTTTGCCGTCTGGATTGCTCGCCGCTTGCGCTATCGGCTGGTGGTCTATGCTGAGCATCAACCCCGTTGGCGACCTTGGGTGCATGCTTTCGCCGTGCGAACCGAGGCCATCAAGCGTCGCTACGATGGCGGGCGGCTGCTGGGCCACCCTTGGGCCCACAAAATGCACGTTGTCGGGGATTTGATGGCGGATGGCGTAGCCAGCGCTGTCTATTTGCCGGGGGTGCCCCTTTCCGGCTGGCTTGGCAGCAGATCTCCTGCCGCTGCCTCCAAACCCACGGCAGGCTTTTCTTCCCCAACCCAAGCCTTTGGCCTGCTCCAAGATGCATCTCCCAGCTCCATCGGCGAGGGGGAGCCTGTAAGAACTGCGCCAGAGAGAGTGGGGAACCGCTTCACCGATCGCGTAAGCGGGCCGGAGGCCTTTGAAGAATTGCTACCGCGCGGCTGGCAGCGTCTGAGCGATGAGAACCGCACCCACTATCAGGTGGGGCTGCTCCCAGGCTCCAAGCCGGCCAAGCTCTCCTTGGGGGTGCCGCTGGTGCTGGCCGTGGCCGATGAGCTGCGACAGATGCTGCCGAATGTCCGCTTTGTGATCCCGGTGGCCCCAGGACAAACCCCCCAGTCATTGGCAGCGTATGCTCATCCCAAGCTCAATCCCGATATGGCTTTGATCTATGGCACCTCAGCCATTCTGGAGCAGACCAATCTGGGATCCCAGTTTGTTACCCCCTTTGGCAGCACGGTGCAATTGTGGACAAGCTTCCCTGCCTATTCTGTGCTGGCCAACTGTGATCTCTGTCTGACCACCATTGGCGCCAACACCGCCGAGCTGGCCTATTTGGGGGTGCCGATGGTTGTGGTGATCCCTACCAACAAGCTGGAGGCAATGCGCGCCTGGGATGGGATTCTTGGCCTGTTGACCCGCCTTCCAGGCTTGGGCACTTGGCTGGCCCGCGCCGTCAACAGAATTGCTCTGCGTTGGCTAGGTCACTTGGCTTGGCCGAACATCTGGGCAGGGCGAGAGGTGGTACCGGAGTTGCGGGGCCACTTGCGCCCGGTGGCCGTGGCCGCACAAATGCGAGTTCTGTTGGAAGATCCCCAGCGCCGTCAGCAAATGCAGACAGAACTGCAGCGGCTGGGGGGAAGGCCGGGAGCCGCGCAAGCCATTGGAGAACTGGTGGCTCAGCAGTTGAGTAAAGGCTAGGGCAGAAGGCAATTTGCTTGAGCTCGACCCAGTGGAGAGTTGCGCGAGGAGCTCCCTTGGCGCGATTGGAGATCTCTCCTTGCTGCCGGCAAAAAGTGCTAAAAGGGGAGTGGAGGTTCCTAAACGGAGACCATTCATGCTGACGGAGGCCGAGCAGTCGGCGGTGGAAAGCCCCAAAACGGGGGAGGGCAATTCTCTCCCTGCTGGCAAGCCGGAGCCAAAACTGGGGTTCTGGCAGCAATTTTGGGAGGATGTTGATTGTGTCTTCGATCGGGATCCGGCAGCACGCAATCGCTGGGAGGTCATCTTCACTTATCCCGGTGTGCATGCTCTGTTTTTGCACCGCATCGCCCACTGGCTGTGGAAACGGCGCTGGTTTTTCCTGGCGCGGCTGCTCAGCTTCTTGGCTCGTTCTTTCACATTGATTGAAATCCACCCGGCAGCCAAGATTGGGCGGCGCTTTTTCATTGACCACGGCTGTGGGGTGGTGATCGGTGAGACGGCAGAAATTGGCGATGATGTTACCCTCTACCACGGGGTCACCTTGGGGGGTACCTCTTGGAACAAGGGCAAACGTCATCCCACCCTGGAAAATGGGGTGATTGTCGGCACGGGGGCAAAGATTCTGGGGCCGGTTCGCATTGGGGAAAGAGCTCGGATCGGGGCCAACGCGGTCGTGATTCAGGATGTAGCTCCCGGCATGACGGTGGTTGGGATCCCAGGCCGTGCGGTCATCCCGCCCCATCAGCGCCGCATCCCCGCCCATGGCATTGACCTGGATCACCATCTCATGCCTGACCCAGTGGGACGGGCTATCGAACAGTTGCTGCACCGTATCCAAGATCTGGAAGCCCAGGTGGCCCGCCTTAACCGGGAGCGGGAACAGGTCCGGCAGGATCAGGTGAGAGGCGAAGCAGAATATTCCTGATCCGTCCTGCTGATGCGAACGATCTGAAGATTTGTCTGAACCAGGTGGCTGGACAAGAGGGTCCAGCTTTCGGGGTATGCTGTGAGAGCGCTGGGCTGGGTATCCCGGCCAGCTTTTTCCTCTGGGCCCTTCTCTACTGGATAACGCCTCCAATGCCCCTTGCTACTGCGCAACGCTGTCGCGAACAGGATTCTGTACCGTTGGCTTTGTTGAGTGTATCCGACAAAACCGGACTGATCCCGCTGGCCCAGTCCCTCGTGCAAGAGCATGGCTTTCAACTGCTCAGCAGTGGGGGAACCGCCAAGGCGCTCTCAGAAGCTGGGATCCCGGTCACCCCTGTCTCTGCCCACACTGGCGCGCCGGAAATCTTGGGGGGAAGGGTGAAGACGCTGCACCCCCGCATCCACGGCGGCATTTTGGCCCGCCTGGAATGCAGCGAAGACCGGGCAGACCTAGAGGCGCTGGGGATCCCTCCCATCCAACTGGTGGTGGTCAACTTCTACCCTTTTGAACAGACAGTGGCCCAGGCAGGAGTGTCTCTGGAGGAAGCTTTTGAGCAGATCGATATCGGCGGGCCCACTTTGGCGCGGGCGGCAGCCAAAAATTATCCCTACGTTACGGTGCTGACGGATCCCAGCCAATACCCTCGGTATTTGCAACTGCTCTCCGGGGCCTATGGGGAAACAGAGCGGCTGGCGTTTCGCTTCCAGTGTGCTCGTCGGGCCTTTGAGCAGGTGCTGGCCTACGACCGCGCCATCGTCACCTACCTGGCTCGCCTGGAGCTAGCAGGTCCCTCCCAGTCCTCCGCAGCTGCCGCTGAAGACAGGTTTCAACTGCAAGGGATCCTGTGGCAACGCCTGCGCTACGGGGAAAATCCCCATCAAACTGCCACTTGGTATGTGACGGATCCGGCTGCCCCCGGCTGGCATAAAGCCAAACAGTTGCAGGGGAAGGAGCTGAGCTACAACAACCTGCTGGATCTGGAGGCGGCCCGTGCCCTGGCGGCAGAGTTAACCTTGTTACTCCGCAATGCTGATGCGACGCGGCCCACTGACGGGAAGGGCTCTGTGTCTTCTGGCTCTGGTCGGAGGGAGTTCTTGCAACCTGAACAAGCGGTGGCGGTGGTGGTTAAGCACAACAACCCCTGCGGGGTGGCCATTCGCCCATCGCCGGCTGCCGCCCTCGAGGCTGCCCTGGCTGCTGATCCAGTTTCGGCCTTTGGGGGCATCGTCGCCCTCAACCAACCCTTGGACGCAGAGACCGCCCGACGGCTGGTGGAGCCTTTTTTGGAGTGTGTGGTGGCTCCCGATTGCACTCCAGAAGCGGCTGAGCTACTGTCAGTCAAAAAGAACTTGCGGGTCTTGATCTTGCCGGACTTGTGTGTGGGGCCTGCCCAAACAATCCGCACCCTGGCCGGGGGCTTTCTGGTGCAGGATGCCGATTCACCTGTTGCTCTGCAACGCTGTCGCGACCAGGAACCGACGCAAACCGACAGCCCCCCTTCTTGGCAAGTGGTCACCCAGCGCCAGCCCACACCGGAGGAGTGGGCGGATCTGGAATTTGCCTGGATAGTCTGCAAACATGTGAAATCCAACGCCATTGTCGTTGCCAAGCAGGGACAGACGCTCGGCGTCGGAGCCGGACAAATGAATCGGGTGGGAGCAGCGGAGATCGCTCTCCAGCAGGCGGGATCCCAAGCAGCAGGAGCTGTTTTGGCCAGCGATGGCTTCTTCCCCTTTGCCGACAGCGTGGAGATGGCTGCCCAAGCAGGGATCCGCGCCATCATCCAGCCGGGGGGGAGCATCCGCGATGCCGATTCCATTGCTGCTGCCAACGCTGCCGGTATTGCCATGGTTTGCACCGGCATACGTCACTTTCTGCACTGAGCCCGCCTTTCTGCTCAAGAGAGAAATCTTCCCAAGAGAGACAAAGAGCATGACTCTAGTCAATAATAAGCT
>NZ_JANSHS010000012.1:0-4567 GCF_047461695.1 Synechococcus sp. R6-7 | reverse complement strand
CAGGGTTTTGGGGGTTAGAGGCATGCTCCCAAACTGGGGGCTTGTCCCACCTGCCAAAGGAACAGGCTTTCGGCCCCAAGGGGATGAATGCTCCAGGGATCCAGGCCAGACCCAAACCACCCATAGGGATCGACGGCAGCCGGTTGGCCGGAGTTGGTGTTGTCGAAGCGACGTACCTCGAAATGGAGATGGGGCCCGCTGGCACAGCCGCTGTCTCCCGATAGGCCGATGACTGCTCCTGCGGCCACCACTTGCCCCTCCTGCACCCCGATTTGACTGAGGTGGGCGTAGAGGGTCTCCCAGCGGGGAAGTGCTCTCCCGTCTGTTCTCTCCCCCTCCGAGAGTTCTGGCTCGTGCAGAAGGCGCACCCGCAACCCCCTGACCGGTCGGCCCAAGCTGGGGCAAAAAAACTCCGGCTCCTCGCGGGCCAAGGTGACCCGTCCTGCGGCAGCAGCCAAAATCGGGGTGCCCACCGGCATCTCCCAGTCATAACCGGCATGGCCATCGCTTTTGCCACACGGGTGCAGCGGGTCGGGGATCCAAACCTGGCCTTGCCCACTCACAAACCGTCCGTTGCCATCCCTCTCCCCCAAAGGCAGATCATGGTCGAAGAGATTGGTGACAGGAAATTCCCCAACAAAGGGCTTGTGCAAAAACGGCCACTGGGGCGGCGGCGGATCCCCATAGGCAGAACGATATTTTTCCAGCTCCAGCCGATAGTCTTCCAGATCCTGACGCTGGGCGGGATCTTCCGTGTGCTCTCGTAAGAGATCCACCAGCTGCAGGGCCTGCACCCAGTCCTGGCGCTCCACAGCACGAGCCAACTGGGCGTACACCCCCACCCGGGATCCCTGCGGCGAAGACGGGGAGGAGACCTGAGGAAAAACGGGCGAGATGTTTACGAATTGATACAATAGACAGCAAAATATCAGCAGTGTCACCGTTAGCGGTGGTGACATCCCTGCCCAGAGGGCCATTCCAAGTAGGCCGGCCTGCAAACAAGCGGGTTCATTCTTGGCTTCGGGCTCTCTCTTGGGGCCATCCGCTTTTTCCCTCAGCCGCCGTATGGGTTGCAAGGAGACAGAGCGGCTTCGCTTAACCACTCTTCGGGAGTTTCTCATGCGTTGGTTCTCGTCCTCTGGTGTTCTCGTCAGCCTGCCTTTCCATGGGCGAAGTGTTCTGCCCCTATCCGGCTCGATTTGGCAGCGGCTGGAGGCCTTAGCTCTGGGTTTGCACATTCTGTCTTTGCTTTTTGGGTTGGCAGGGTTGCTCTGGGTTGTACCCCATCCTGAGTGGGTGGCCAGTTTGCCCCCCATTGGCATTCAAGCTTTCTCCTTGAGCATGGGCAATGGCGGCGTGGCCTACATGGTGTTCGGCGCGCTGGCGGCAGCTCTGATGGGATCCCGGCTGTTGGGGATGCGGCGCCTGTTGATGTTTTTGATCCCGGCGGTGGGCATTTCCTTGGGCAGTGAGCTGTTGGGTACCAGCACTGGGATCCCCTTTGGCAACTACGGCTACCTGAGTGGGCTGGGCTACAAGATTGCCGGTTTGGTGCCTTTTACCATCCCTCTGTCTTGGTTTTATGTGGGGTTGTCATCCTACTTGTTGGCGCGTGTGGCTCTGCAAACCCAGCGCCACTGGTTGATCCACTTCGAGGCCATCATGTTGGGGGCCCTGCTGCTCACCGCCTGGGACTTCGTGCTGGATCCGGCCATGACCCGCGGCTTGATCCCGTTTTGGACGTGGTTTCAGCCGGGGCCCTTCTTCGGCATGCCGTTGCAAAACTTCGGGGGTTGGATGCTGACCGGGGCTGCCTTTATGACGGTGGCCAATCTGCTGTGGGGCGAGGATCAACCCATCCTTGACCGCCGCCAGTTGGTGGGGCCGCTGGTGCTCTATGTAGCTAATTTTGCTTTTGCCCTGTTGATGAGCCTGGGCTCCGGCATTGTTGCGCCGGCGGGGCTGGGCCTGTTGTTGGGGTTGGGGCCCGCTTTGGGGTTGTGGTGGAGTGCAAAGACCCCATCCCGCTATTGCGAAAGGACTCCGTCCCGCTATCGCGACCAGCCTGAGCCGCCTTCCCATCCCCAAAAGGACTCTGTCCCGCTATTGCAAACGGTTGAGGGAGAGGCAGGTCAAGCCTGGGATACTTTGGAGGATCCCGGTTGGGTTGGCGCGAAGTAAGCCGGCCCTAACCCTTCCTCGGCGAGATCCCTTGGGTTGTCCAGGCCATGAACTTCTGCAGCGACAATGTCACAGGCGCCTGTCCTGAGGTGATGGAAGCCCTGTTGGCCCTCAGGGGATCCGCCATGCCCTATGGAGGGGACGAATGCACAGCGCAGGTGCAAAGGCTGTTTGCCGAGATCTTCGAGCATGAAGTGGCGGTGTTTCCGGTGGCAACGGGATCTGCTGCCAATGCCCTGGCCCTTTCGGTGCTCACCCCGCCCTACGGGGCCATTTATTGCCATCCCGAGGCCCACATCAATCTGGACGAATGTGGAGCGCCGGAGCTGTTTACAGGTGGGGCCAAGTTGGTGGGGATCCCAGGGGAACAAGGCCGTATCGACTGGGGCAACTTAAAAACGGCCCTGGAGCGGGCGGGGTTTGGGGTGGTTCATCACGTGCAGCCTGCCTGCCTCAGCCTGACGCAAGCCACTGAGGCCGGCACCCTCTACTCCTTGGAGCAGCTTGGATCCCTGGCGGATTTGGCCCATCACTTTGGCCTTAAGGTGCATATGGATGGGGCCCGCTTTGCCAATGCCCTGGTTAGTTTGGGTTGCACCCCTGCCGAGATGACCTGGAAAGCGGGGGTGGATGTGCTGTCCTTTGGGGCCACCAAAAATGGAGCCTGGGCTGCGGAAGCGGTGGTGTTTTTTCATCCAAATCAGGTGGGCGATTTTGAGTTTCGCCGCAAGCGCAGTGGCCATCTGCTCTCGAAGATGCGCTTTTTGTCTGCCCAATTGCAGGCCTATCTCCAGGATGGGGTGTGGCTGCGCAATGCCCGCCATGCCAACGCAATGGCCCAACAGTTGGCTCAGGGACTGGGATCCCTGCCGGGAGCCAAGTTGGTGTATCCTACCGAGGCCAATGAGGTTTTTATCGAGCTGCCGGAGCCGGTTCTCCAGGCCCTAGAGGGAGCGGGGTTTCGGTTTTACCGCTGGCTGGGGGAAGGTCACCGCTTGATCCGCCTGGTGACGGCTTTTAACACTTTGCCCGCAGATGTCGAGCGCCTCTGCCAGGTGGCCCAGCAAGCCAGCCGTTTGCAATAGGCGGACGGAGTCCTTGCAGCTGACCGGGGATCCCCCTGGCCAAAGGCCTGAGCGTCCCAAGGGATCCCTGAAGGCTGTTCATCGGCTCGTCAATCCTTAAAGTGGGTGCTGTCGCGACCGGGCTTTTTCTCCAGGCAGGGCGAGGCGGAAGTCGATCCCGTTTTCTTCGAGTTGTCCTGTAGCAAACCGATCAGCAGACAGGCCACCCCAAGGTTGATGGCCACATCCGCCACGTTGAATACCGGAAAGCGAATCCAGATCAAATTGAAAAAATCCACCACATAGCCGTTGACGAAGCGGTCGATGCCGTTCCCCACGGCTCCTGCCCACACCAAGCCATAGCCGGCCTGTTCCCATCGGCCCAGGATCCCGCCGCGAATGGCCAGCAGCGCCAACGCCAGCGCCACCCCCAGCGAGATCCACTTCAAGAGCTCTGCCGAATCTTCAAACAGGCTCCAAGCAGCGCCGGTATTCTCCACGTAGGTGAGGTGAAACACCCCTGGCCACAGCTCAATCTCTGGCCCCGGCAGCAGCCGTTCCACTGCCCAGTGCTTGGTCGCCTGATCCAAGATTACCCCCAGGATCCCGGCCAGCCAAAAGCCTTTGTTTTTCATGTCGTCTTGGCCTCAATCACGTCCACCGGCAAGAGCGCCCCGATGAGCACTTTTCCCATCCTGACATGCCGCTCTTCTGCCGGCTCATTGCCCAGAAGCTCAAGGGCGGAGCTCTGGACTCGAAGTTGGGCCTGTAACGGGATCCAACACCGGTGAGTGGCCTCAGAAGCGATTGGCCGCCTCTGGCTTGAGAGGAGCAGCAAGAAAACCGTCCAGCTTAGGCAACTGGACGGGGATCCCCTGGGGGTGGACAGGATTGGCTACCGACCCTGCTGCTCCAGGGAGCGGCGCAATTCACTGGCCATCTGCATAAACTCTTGCGGATTGCCCGCCTTGCCGTAGGAAGAGCGATCCTGAACCTTTTTGCCGCTGCCTTGGCGGGTGCGGGTGCTGAGCAAAGCGCTGGCCATTTCCATGAACTTGGCAGGATTTCCCTCGCTGCTGCCCCGCACTAGAGGGGCGCGTCCGGCACGAGTGACAGCCATAGATACCTCAATTTCAGAAATGAAATGCTTGTTACATTTTCTCACAAGGGCTCTGCGATCAACCAGGGCCAGCGTTTCCTTGCTGTTACAGCGACTCCGGCCAATGCTTGGGGATCCCTCCAAGTGCAAACCTTGCATGAGGCTGGAAAGCATGACTCTAGTCAATGATACTCTGGACTATACTGAAAATAATGTATAGCAT
>NZ_JANSHS010000011.1:0-15602 GCF_047461695.1 Synechococcus sp. R6-7 | reverse complement strand
AGCTTATTATTGACTAGAGTCATGCTCCATAGCAGATCCCCTAGCTGCTGAGGTTGCTGAAATTGCACCGCGTCAGGGTCGGCACCGTTCGCCTCACCAAGCCCGTCAGCACGTTGCCGGGGCCGATTTCCCACACCTCTTGGATGCCGTCGGCGGCCATCTGCAACACGGTTTCTCGCCAGCGGACAGGGGCAGTCATCTGGGCCAGCAGCGCCTGCTTAAGGGCTTGCGGATCCCGGCTGGCGGTGGCAGTGCAGTTGCTGTAGACGGGCACTCGCGGCGGCTGAAAGTCAACAGCGCGCAAGGTGTGGGCAAACTCCTCGGCAGCAGCCTTCATAAAGGGCGAGTGAAAGGCGCCACTTACCTTGAGGGGAACGGTGCGCTTGGCCTGCAACTGCTCACAGACGGCTTGCACCCCCTCCACTGAGCCGCTGATCACCACCTGATCCGGGCTGTTGTCGTTGGCAAGGGTGACGTCGGGGATCATCTGGCACAGGTGCTCCAGCTTGTCGCGGTCAAACCCCATCACTGCCGCCATGCTGCCCGGGGGATCCCCTGCGGCTTCCATCAGTTGGCCCCGCAGCGCCACCAGCCGTAGGCCGGTTTCGAAGTCAAACACGCCGGCAGCGTAGAGGGCGCTGTATTCGCCCAGACTGTGGCCAGCAGTGCAGGCAGGAGCCTGACCCTGGGCGTAGAGATAGTCTGTCAACAGGGCCGATACGGTGAACAAAGCCGGTTGTGTGTAGCCGGTCTGGTGGATCTGGTCTTCCGACAGAGCTAAGGGATCCCATCCCAGCATCTGGCGGGCCAAAGCCAACTTCTGGCCTGCTCCCTGCCAGTTCCGCAAGTCCCTTCCCATGCCTACCGCTTGGGATCCCTGGCCGGGATAGATCCAGGCAACAGTCATCAATTCATTTCCCCCAACGAAACACAATCGCCCCCCAGGTAAGGCCGGCGCCAAAGCCCGCCATTACCCCCAGATCGCCGGCGCCAAAGCGTCCTTGCTCGATCCAAGTGGCCAAGGCAATTGGCACCGAAGCGCCCGAGGTGTTGCCGTAATACTCTAGGACGCTGGCCACCCGCTGCGGATCCAGCTGCAGGCGCTTGGCTACCGCATCGAGAATGCGCTGGTTGGCCTGATGAATAAAATATCCCTGTACTGCTTCCGCCGGGATCCCAGCCCGAAAGAGAGCCTTCTCGATGATCTCCGGCACCGCCTGGACGGCAAACTTGTACACCTCGCGGCCATTCATGGTGATGGGGCAGCAGCGATACTGCCCCACCTGCAGGGATCCCACCAGGGGCTTGGCCTCTGTAGCCATGGACAAGCTGAGTAGCTCGCTGCCACTGCCATCGCTGCGCAGCTCAATGCTGAGGATCCCGCCGGTTTCCCCCGCCTCCAGAACCACTGCCCCGGCCCCATCTCCAAACAAGACACAGGTGGTGCGATCCGCCCAGTCCACCGTGCGGGAGAGCACATCCGCCGCCACCACCAAGGCCCGCCGATACAGCCCGGTTTGCAAAAACTGTGCTGCCGTGGCCACTGCAAAGACAAAGCCCGTGCAGGCTGCCGTCAGATCAAAAGCCACCGCCCGCGTTGCTCCCAGAGCTGCCTGCACCTGAGGGGCCGAGCCAAACCGATCGACACCGGTGGAAGTGGCCAGCAGGATCAAATCCAGGTCTTGAGGCAAGATCCCGGCCTGAGCCAAAGCGGCCTTGGCTGCCTGGACCGCCAAATCCACCAAGCTCAGCTCAGGGGGCAGAATGCGCCGCTGACGAATGCCGGTGCGGGGCCAGATCCATTCGTCGGAAGTTTCGACGATCTGGCCGAGATCGTCGTTGCTCAGGCAGGGATCCGGCAGGGCAGCCCCTGCCCCCACCAGCCGCACGGTCGGGAGGCTATGGCTGGGCATCTTCCACGGGTTCGGGACAGCGGGAGGAAGTCCTTTCCAGGGATCCCAACGGCAACACTTCCGGGCCAGAGCCAGAGTAGACCTGAAGGGGCCGGGTGCGCCGCCTGGGGTTGGATTCAGGTTCGCGAGGGTCAACCATTTCCGCCTGCAGCCGCTGTAGGATTTTCTGTTCTGCCGCCTCTTTGGCCAGGCGAATGGCGTGGTAGACCATCGGCGCCTTGGAGCTGCCGTGGGTAATCACGCAGATGCCGTTGACGCCGAGCAGCAAAGCACCGCCATACTCCACGTAGTCCATGCGCCGCTTTACCTGCTTGAGGTTGGGCCGGAGCAGCCAGCAGCCCAACTTGCCGCGCCAGCCGCGGGGCAGCTCCTCCCGCAGCACCTGGGTGATCACCTGGCCAACACTTTCGGCAAACTTGAGGAGGGCATTGCCCACAAAGCCGTCACACACCACCACATCAAACTCCCCGGTCAGCACATCCCGCCCCTCGGCATTGCCGGCGAAATGGATCCCTGGCAATTGGGCCAGACGCTGGTGGGTGGCCAGAGCCAAATCATTGCCCTTGTTGGGCTCCTCGCCGATGTTGAGCAGGCCCACCCGCGGACGCTCGACCCCCAGTACGCACTGGCAGTAGAGGGATCCCATGCGGGCAAACTGCTCCAAAAAGCGGGGCCGGCAATCCACATTGGCCCCCACATCCAGCAGCAGCACCGGCTTGCCTTTCAAAGTGGGCAAAAGAGCGCCAATGGCCGGGCGATCGATCCCTGCCAGCCGGCCCAAATGAAGGTAGGCCGCAGCCATCGCTGCTCCGGTATTCCCGGCGGCCACCACGGCATCCGCTTGGTTGGAGCGCACCTGTTGCATCGAGATGTTGATGGAGGCTTTGGGCTTTTTGCGCACCATCAGCGGCTCTTCCGCCATGCCCACATCCTCTTCGGCAGGCACAATGGTGATCCCAGCAGGCAAGGGCTGAGGCAAAAAGGGCTTGAGGGAATCTGGACGACCGACTAGTGCAATCCCGACCCGGAGCTGCCGATGGGCCAGCAGGGCGCCCTTGATGATCTCTTCGGGAGCGTAGTCACCCCCCATCGCATCGACCGCAATTCGCACAAGCTGACCTCACACTGGAATATCCTTGGCAACTGCAAGCAGGAAGCGGGGCAAAACGCACTAACCTCTGCAGTCCCCTCGCCCAAGAATTGGGAGCCCCAGTGGCTGCAGGGTGCTAGCGAATTTTACCAGATTTGTTTTCCTCAATTAAGGCCGTAGTTCCGCTTGCGCCGGTTCTCCCCACCCCCCACAGGAAACGTGAACTCCCTCACGCCTGCGCGAGGGTAGCCAAGAGAGAGTGTACCTGCTGGACGTGGTCGCGTGCGGTGGAGTTTCTGGCTTGGTGTTGGCTCAGCTCCGTCTCCAACTGCGCCAATTCTCCTGCCAACGCTGCCCACCGATCCCGCTCTGGATAGAGGGTGGCCTGCAGGTGATTGAGGCGACCCCAGGTTTCTGCCATGGCCTGGGCGCGCGCCCGCAGGGATCCCTCCTCTTGCTCCAGGTGTTGCCACTGCTGCTCCAATTCCTGCCGTTGGCGGGCGAGCTGCTCCTGCTGAGAAGGCAAGGACGATTCCAGTTGTTGAATGAGGGTTTGCAGACGACCTTTTTCTTGGAGAAGATCCTGCTTCTGGCTGCCGATCTGTTCCAGGAGCGGCCCAATATCGACCTGAACCGGGGCAGCAGCTTGATTTTGCAGCTGTCTAAGGCGGGCTTCCTGGCGGGTCAACTCTTCATACTCTCGCTGCAGGTTTTTTTCCTGAGGCAGCAGGGCTTCTTCCAAAGCACTGCAGGCAGACTGGGCATAGTCGATATCCATCTCGATGTCAAACCGCTCCTCTGGAGAGGCGCTGGCCAGCCGCTCTTGCAGCTCCCGCAGGGTTTGCCGGTTTTGCTCCAGTTCGGCCCGCTGCTGGCTGACCTGGGCCGCCCGCTGCTCGTAATCTCGGCGCAGTTGGCTGACCAAAGCCGCCAGCTCCTCGACCGAGATCGCCGGCTCCCCAGCCCTGCCGTTGCTGCTGCCATCGACGATAAAGTCGTACTCCTGCACCAGACGAGAGGCTTTCTGGTATAGGCTCTCTTGAGATTGCAGCTGCTGGAGAATCCTCTGCAGGTGCTCTTGATGGGCTCGCAGGGATCCCCGTCGAGTTTGCCACTCTGCTTGGCTTTGCTCCAGGGATTGTCGGGATCCCCACCAAGCGGTGTGGCGTTCTTGCCAAGCGCGGTAGTCTCGATCCAGCTCGTCTTGCCGGGCCTGGGCCTGCTGACGTTCTGCTTCCAGTTGGGCAATCTGTTGATTCAAGTGCTCCTGCTGCTGCTGAATATGGCTTTTCAAGCTTTGCAGAAGCGCCAAGGGATCCCCAGCCGGATGTAGAGTCTCCTGGAGCTGCTGCACCAAAGCCTGTAGCTGCGCTGCTTCTGCCTCCCCCAAGCGGCTGGAGCGAGCTTCTTGCAACTGGGCTTCCAACTCTTGCCGCTGCCGATTCAGAGCTTCCCGCTGCTCTCCGATCAGGCGCTGTTGTTCAGCTAAGTAAGCTTGCTGGGCTGCCAGTTCCTCTTTGAGGCTGTCCAGAAGTTTGCGATCTTCCTCCACACTCTTGTATTGCTCATACAGCCGCTGCACCTCTTCTTCCTGGGCTGCTAGCTCCATCTCGCGGCGGGTAAGCTCATGCGCCTGAAAGGTGAGGGACTGTTTCCAAACCTCGATCTCCTCTTCCTGGCTGCGGGCTCTGAGCTGAAGTTGGCTGAAGTTTTGCAGATAGGTCACCAGTTGGCGAGCGGCTTCGCTGATGCGGGCGACCTGACGGTTGCCGGAGATTTCCGCCAGCACCAATGACCCATCCTTGAAGCGCCCAGCCTCCTGGGCGATGCGGCCTTCCAAGGTAATGGATTCTTCGTTCACGGCCACCCAGGTATTGTCCTGCTGCTGCTTGGCCAGCAATTGCAGAGACGACTTGGCAAATCCAATCGGCTTGGATAGCTCTGCTAGGTACAGCACGCCTGAACTCCTCTAAAACAGCATGGACAGCACCAGCCTTGACCCCACCGAGCCACTGCCCCTGGCCGGGGAAAAATGGACGGCCGCCAGAACATGGCTCGCCGAGGCGCATAAAGACTACACCACCTTTCTAGACTCAACCATAGGGTAAAAAAAACACCTTCGCCAGATGAGTTTTGGGGATGCCTGGGGTAGCTATTCAAACCGGTGGCGGAGCACTAAAGTAGTCTAGGGTGTGGTGTAGAGTTGTGTTCGGGGGTTGTATGGAGCTGCAAGGTGAGCCGCTTTCTGTTCGTCGGCGTTCTCCTGCCCCGCCGGTGGTCGTAGCCTCTCAGGTGTACCAGACAACAGCGCCGGAAGCCAAACCGCGCCACATTTTGGAAGCGATCGTCTGGCACAAAGAACAGGAGGTGGAGCGCCAACGGGAGCAGCTTCCCCTGAAGCAATTGCAACGGCAACTGGATCAAGCCCCGCCGGTGCGGGATTTTGTGGCGGCTCTTACCCAGTCTCCTCACCCTGTTTCCTTGATTGCCGAGGTCAAAAAAGCCTCCCCCAGCCGCGGCATCCTCCGGGATCCCTTTGACCCGGTAGCCATTGCCCAGAGCTATGAGGCCGGTGGGGCCAGTTGTCTCTCGGTGCTGACGGATGAGCGGTTCTTTCAGGGCAGTGGCGAGTATCTGCGGCAGATCCGTCAAGCGGCAGGGATCCCCATCCTCTGCAAGGAGTTCATCCTCTACCCCTACCAAATCCTCTGGGCCCGCAGCCTGGGGGCAGATGCGGTGCTGCTGATTGCCGCCATTCTCTCGGATGCGGACTTGGGCTATTTTCTCAAGCTGGTTCGGCAATTGGGCATGGCAGCTCTGCTGGAGGTGCACACTTCCCAAGAGTTGCAGCGGGTGTTGCGTTTGCCCCAACTGCAAGACTCCAGGGGGCAGGTGCTCATTGGCATCAACAATCGCGATCTGAGAACCTTTGCGGTGGACTTGAACACAACGCGCGACCTGTTGGCCGCCCACTCGGATCTCCTCGGCGAGCTGCCCATTGTCAGCGAGTCCGGCATCCATACCCCTGCCGATTTGCAGCAGTTGCGGGCCTGGGGGGTGCGCTCTGTGCTCGTGGGGGAAGCGCTGGTGACCCAGCCGGATCCCGGCCAAGCTGTGCGCCACCTGTTGTCATCTCAGTGAATGAGAACCCTCCATCATATGGATCTCTGTTAAGAACAATGGATCTCTAAGGATTGCTCAGACCGATGAAACGTATTCCTGTGCCGGCTCACATCCACTACGAATTTCTGCTGCGGGTGTTGGAGCGGCAAACCTTTCCGGCAGTAGAGGAACAGGATTTTGGCAACCGAGGCCGCACGCAAGAGCTGATCAACTCCCTGCGCAAAGCCCTCACCCAACAGGTGCAACTGGAGGAAGAGTGGCGACAGCGGGGCTATCAGGTGGACTACCGCTGGAATATGGACGAGCCTCAGCCTCCCTCTTGACCTTCCAGCCCACTGTAAGGTTTAGCATCCTTTCAGTGGCATTGGGGGGGGTTTCCAAGATGCAGGTTGTTTTGACGGTGCCCAAGCTGGCCTGTGGGGCTTGCGTGGACACCATTGCGCAAGCGGTGCGGCAACTGGATCCCCAGGCGCAGGTGGAAGGGGATCCCAAAACCAAACAGGTGCGGATTACTTCTGAGCGGTCTGTGAGCGATTTGCGGCAGGCCCTCACCCAGGTGGGATATCCCCCGGCCTAGTCAATTTTGGGCCGGGAACGGTCGGGCGTCTGTTTTGAATTTCTGTACAGATGGCTGCCTTCGCCCTGCCCAGGGTGGAGAGTAGCTGTCGTTTCATCAACAAGGTGTTGCCATGTCTGCCCATAAAGGGTCATCGGGTGCACTATCGGCCTCTGCGCCTTCTCCTGAGGGCACTTGGCAGTTGGCCCTGCAAGGGATGAGCTGTGCCTCCTGCGCCCGCAGCATCGAACAGGCCCTCGCTCAGGTGCAGGGAGTATCCTCCGGATCCGTGAATTTTGCCAGTGAGCAGGCCACCGTCAAAGGGGATCCCAGGCTGGTGGATCCGCAGGCGTTGATTCGGGCGGTGGAGCGGGTGGGGTATCGGGCGCGCCTCATCCAAGAGGATTGGCAACTGGACGATCCGACAGACCCAGAGCGGATCACCCAACGGGCCGCAGAACGGGAACTGAAGCTCAAGGTGGCGATAGGGGTGGGCATCAGCACGGTGCTGGTGATCGGATCCCTGCCGATGATGCTGGGGATGGACATCCCGGGCTTTCCCATGTGGCTGCACAATCCTGGGTTGCAGTTGCTGCTGACGGCTCCGGTGCAGTTTTGGGTGGGCAGGCATTTTTACCGGGGAGCCTGGGCTGCTTGGCAACGGCGCTCGGCGGATATGAACACGCTGGTGGCCTTAGGGACGAGCGCGGCTTTCTTCTATTCCATTTTCCCAACGGTTTTCCCCGACTATTTTCACCGGCAAGGACTGCACCCGGATGTCTATTATGAGGTGTCGGCGGTGGTCACCACCCTGATTCTGGTGGGCAAGTGGATGGAGCAACGGGCTAAGGGGCAAACCTCCGAAGCCATTCGCAAGCTGATCGGGCTGCAACCGAAAACGGCAAGGGTAATTCGCCATGGGGTGGAGCAGGATATTCCGATTCGGGAAGTGCAGGTGGGGGATCGGATCCGAGTGCGCCCCGGAGAGAAGGTGCCGGTGGATGGGGTAATCCTAGAGGGATCCTCCAGCCTCGACGAGTCCATGGTGACCGGCGAGAGCCTGCCTGTACTCAAGTCGGCGGGGGATGAGGTGATTGGGGCAACGCTGAATCAGACGGGCAGCTTTGTGATGGAGGCGCGGCGGGTGGGCAAAGACACGGTTCTGGCCCAGATCGTGCGCCTGGTGCAGGAAGCCCAGGGATCCAAAGCCCCAATTCAACAGGTGGCGGATCGGGTGACTGCCTGGTTTGTGCCGGCAGTGATCGGGGTGGCAGTTCTAACTTTCGTGCTCTGGTGGGTGCTGGCCGATAACCCGACACTGGCCTTGGTGAACACGATTGGGGTGCTGATCATCGCCTGCCCTTGTGCGCTGGGGTTGGCAACCCCCACCTCGATCCTGGTGGCCACGGGACGAGGGGCAGAATTGGGGATCCTGGTGAAAAGTGCCGACAGCCTGGAATTGGCCCACCACTTGCGCACGGTGGTCTTGGACAAAACCGGCACCCTGACTGAAGGTCGTCCCACTGTCACCGATATTTGGGCCCACGGCTCCTCTCCCCTGGCGGTGTTGCGCCTGGCAGCGGCGGTGGAGCGGCACTCGGAACATCCTTTGGCCCAGGCGGTAGTGCAGAAAGCCGAAGCCGAAAAAATTGCCATCCCTCCTGCCCAGCATTTTCAGGCAAGGATAGGCAGTGGGGCAGAAGCCTGGGTGGAAGACCAGTGGATCCGCATCGGTCGGCTGAGCTGGCTACAGGAGATGGGGATCCCCTGGGATCCCTCTTGGTTAGAGCGGGTTCAGAATTGGGAAAGCCAGGGCAAAACGGTGATCGGCGTAGCCCAATCCCAGAGCCTGGTGGGGCTGTTGGCCATTGCCGATCCGCTCAAACCCACCTCTCCTGAGGCAGTGCAACAGCTGCAACAGATGGGTCTAGAGGTGATCCTGCTAACCGGGGATAACCCCACCACGGCCCAAGCGGTTGCTCGGCAGGCAGGCATTCAGCGGGTAATTGCCCAAGTCCGTCCGGATCAGAAGGCAGCTTACATACGCAGCCTAAGACAACCGCGACGGCGGGTGGCGATGGTGGGAGATGGCATTAACGATGCTCCGGCTCTGGCAGAAGCTGATGTGGGGATCGCCATTGGTACAGGTACGGATGTGGCGATGGCCGCCAGCGATATTACCCTCATGTCGGGGGATCTGCGCGGAGTCGCCACAGCCATTCAACTCAGCCGGGCCACCCTCAACAACATCCGCCAGAACCTCTTCTTCGCCTTTATCTACAATACGCTGGGGATCCCGATTGCCGCTGGGGCGCTCTATCCCTTTACAGGCTGGTTGCTCAACCCTATGCTGGCGGGGGCAGCCATGGCCCTGAGTTCCGTTTCGGTGGTCGCCAATGCCCTGCGCCTGCGACACTTTCAGCCCCCCAGACCAGCGGGCCGGCGTTAGGCCCTCTCCCAGGGGCAAGGGGGATTAGCGCGGCAACAGTTTTGCTGCCCTTTGAGCATGAGTCTGCCGTACCGCTCATGCCTCAGGGCTATCTTCTGGCAGACAAGGACATCCCCCCCAGGGGGCTTGGTGAACGACAAGCGGCAAGCTAGCCTAAAAAGCTCAGGCAGATTGGGGAAAGCGCGGTGCAAGTCCGCCACTGTGACGCAACTGTGATGGGATCCCTCCCTCAGCCAGAACACCCACCTGCCGTTGTCCTGTACCCCTTGCGATTCACAAGGAACGGAGTTTTTTGTGTTGAATACCCTCAGTGTTTCCCCTCCCCTTTCGGTTGGGCAGCTTGCTTCTCCTTCATTGCCCCTATTGCTTATCGGCCACGGATCCCGCGACCCCCAAGGGCAGCAAGCCTTTCTGGAGCTAGCCCAGGCTTACCAAGCTCTCACCCCCCATCGACCGGTGATCCCTTGTTTTCTGGAGCTGACGGAGCCGAGTATCGCCCAAGGGATCCAGCAGTGTATTGCCCAAGGGTGGCAAGAGATTGTGGTCCTGCCGCTGCTGTTGTTTGGGGCCCGCCACAACAAGTTCGATGTGACGATGGAATTGGATCGCCTGCAGGCCCTCTATCCCCAGTTGCGCATTCATTACGGTGGGCCGTTGGGGATCCGCATCGAGATCCTGCAACTGCTGCGAGACCGATTGGCTGCTCTGATAGCTGCCCAACCGCGGCGGATCCCAGAGGCAGAAACCGTGCTCCTATTTGTGGGTCGCGGCTCCAGCGATCCCGAGGCCAATGCCGAAGCCTGTAAACTGGCCCGGTTGCTTTGGGAAGGATCCGGGTTTGCCGCTGTGGAAACTTGCTTTATCGGCATTACCCATCCCCGCCTGCCCGTGGGATTGGAGCGGGCCTTGTCCTGGCAGCCGCGTCGGGTGATCGTGCTGCCCTACTTTCTGTTTACGGGGGTGTTGGTGAAAAAAATCGAGGCGGCAGTGGAACAACAACGACAACGACAGCCGGAAATCGACTGGCTGATGCTGCCGGAATTGGGCCTTGTGGATACGGTGCTGCACAGCCTGCAGCAACTGGAGCAGGAAGCCCTGCAGGGCCAAACCCCGATGAACTGCCACCTGTGCAAGTTTCGCCTGGCCGTGAGCGCAGAGGTTGGAGCTGGATCCAGCCATCACCACCCTCACGAGCCTCATGACCACCATCACGGGCACGGATCCCATCACCACCCTCATTCTCACCATCACCCTCAGCACGGCCACACCCACGCAGCGGCTGGGGATCCCTGGGCCCAATTAGAGGGCTACCACCAACGGGCATGGCAGGTGCCCTAAGAGGGAAACAGAGGCTGCTGGCGGGATAAACTGAGTGCAGACAGGCCATTTTTGAACCTGGTTTTCCCGCTCTAGCGGTTGTGATGACGAAAAAACGATGATGCTCTCCCGCTCCTCTTGGGTTTCAGGTGCCGCTGCCGCGGGGAGCGGGATCTTTGTTTTCGCCCTGGTGGTGGGGCTGCTGGATCAGATCCTGCCCACCCTGCCCAAGGTTTCCCTCTCCCTGGCCGGGATCCCTGGGATCCTGGCTGCCGCTGGGGCCTCCTATGGGGCCTGGCGGGTGGTTCAGATGGGTCTGCAATCGGCTTCCTGGAGCGACTTTCGAGAATCGCTGGTGGCGACCCTATCTCCCTTTGATCCTGCCGACCACGGCGGCGAGCCACGACAACCTAAGGGGGATCCTCGCCCTTGGCAGGTGGCTCAGGAGATCCGGCAAACCCAGCTCCGCCATCAAAAGATCCTTGACCGCATCAAGCAGCGGGTGAAAGCCGAAATCCAGACCTGTGAACGCGCCCAAGCCCAACTGCGCAGCGAGCAGCAACGGTCTCGAGTCCTGCAGGCCCAAGCCCAACAGTTACAACAGCATCTGCAAAACCTACAAACATCTTCCCCTTCTCCAAGCTCCGAGTCGACCAAACCCACGCCAGAGCAAGCGCTGCGCCAAAAGCTCCGCCAACTTCAATCCCAGGTCACCACCCTGAAAATAGAATTGGAACGCCAAAGGACCCAACTGCAACACGCAGAAGCAGAGCGGGCTCAACTCCAGCAGCAGCAGCAAAAACTCAAGCGCATCCTGCAGCGCAAAAAATTGGAAAATCGAGAGTTGCGCTCCCAACAGGCAGAATGGGCCCGGCAACTGGAGCAAACTCAACAGGAGCTGCAAACTTTGCGGGAGTCCTACCGCGCCTTGCAAGTTCTCCAGGAAATAGGCTTCACCCTAACCCAAAACCTATCTCACGAAAGGGCGGAAACGGAGTCCTCTGGATCCTCCGACTAGCCGACCCGTTTCAGGACAAATACACTCCCCTCGCTGCCCCGGCCCATCCGCAAATCTTCATCCAAATAGGTGATATCCAGCCAACCCGTTGGCTCGCGGCGGCGGATATCGATTTGAATAGCCGGGATCCGCTCCGGAGCCCGCTCGAGCAAATAGAGAAAACTCTCGATCTCGTAGCTCATCAAAGCTTGGGATCCGAACACCAATCGCTCGAAAATCACCCTCACCCGGCGCTCAGATTCGGGGTAAAAGCGCGCTGATACCGCCAAGACTCCCCGTGGCATCCAAGCCTCCAGCCAACCGGATCCCTGGATCTCCGCCACGTTGAAGACCCGTCCAGCTTTGGCCCGAATACACTGGTAGATCGCCCCGGTGGTGAACAGGGGCAAATTGGCCAGCCGCAGCAGAGCTGTGCTGGTGGTAAAGAGGGTGAGCCAGTTCCCCTCCAACCCTTCAGGAGCAGATGTTGGTTTGGGGGTGGGGTTGAGCGCTTCTAGGGCGGCAATTTGAGACAAAATCTGGGCTTTTTGGTCAGGGGAAACTTTCCGGCCCCGGTCGGTCGCCTCCAGTAGGTGCAGCAGAGCCGATTTTTGCTGAGCCAGGGCCTCAGACATGGGCACACTCCGAAGGCACTGACCCTATTTTAGAGAACGCGGGATCCCTCTGCCCTTAACCGTCTTCTCCCACCAGTTTCAGGTTCAGATCTGCCACCTGCTCATACCCTAGCCCGGCCCGCACCACCAGCGGCTCGGATCCCGTCAAGTCAATTACCGTAGAGACCTTGGCCCGACGGGGGGCATCGTCATCCAGCACCAGATCCACCTGTTTTTCCAACTGCCGCATCTCTTCAGCCGCAAAGATCCCACCCTCATCCCAGGGGTCGCTCTCCCACTCCCAGGCTTGCCCAGAACTTAAGTCCAGGGATCCGACGGGATCCCCCCCCAGCTTGGCAGAGGTGGAGACAATTGGATTGCCCAACTCTTCCAGCAAAGCCTGACAAATGGCCGAGTCGGGCACGCGGATGCCGGTGGTTTTCCGTTTGGGCTCCATCACCAACTTGGGCACCAGCTTGGTGGCCGGCAACAGAAACGTAAACGGGCCCGGGATCAGCCGCCGCATCAGCCGATAGGCCGAATCGGTTACCTGGGCATAGTGGGCAATGCGTGAGAGAGAAGGGCACAAAAAGGTAAGAGGCTTGTCGTTGGAGAGCTGCTTGATACGGCGTACCCGCTCCACTGCTTGTTTGTGGGTCACATCGCAGCCAATGGCATAGACTGTATCGGTGGGGTAAAGCATCACCGCCCCCTCCCGCAAAGCCGCCGCAATCCGCCGGATGGAACGGGCCTGGGGCTGTTGCGGATGCAGCTTAAAGTACTCGGCCATCGGGCAGATGGGAAGAGGTCAAGACTGGGAGCAGCTACCCCCCAGGGGGTTTTCCACAAGAGGGCGGGGGGTCGGTGGCACCGACGCGGGCGGGGATCCCTGAGATTCGGGCCAGTCCTTCAGTTGTTGCATCAGGGCTTGGATGTGCAGACGGGGCAGATAGGGCCAGTCGCCCGCTTCTTCCAAATCCTGAAGCACCCGATACAGAGCTTGACGGGTGTTGGGCAAAGACTCCCGAAAGGCACCTTCCAGGATCGCGCGGTGCAACTCCTCCAGCAGCCGCAGGAGCATCAGCAGCTCCACACACGCTCCCGCCCTCGCCTGAGCCGCCTGTTCAACAGCCAACATGATCTGACGCAAATCCGGTGGCAGATCCTCCGCCGAGATATACATAGCCACTCGTCTCTGGGTTCTGGGAAGGCAGGGGCTTTCCCATTCTAAGATTCTTCTGCCCTAGGACTGGATGGATTTTGCCCCCACAAGATCCAACTCCGCAGACTGTTGGGATCCCCGACCCAGGCACTGCCACACCCGCTGCAAGAGGGCATCCAGCCCCTGCTTGGCAATCGCAGAAATGGTCACCACCGAAGTGCCGGCAGCAGCAGACAGCCTCTGGGCGCGCTCGGCAACCTGCTGGGGATCCAGAACATCGATCTTGTTCAAAACCAGGATTTGTGGCTTATCAATTAACCCGTGGCCGTAGGCGCGCAGCTCCTGCTGAATAACCTGGTAATCCTTGACGGGATCCGCCGCCGTGCCATCCACCAAATGAATCAGTACCCTGGTACGCTCCACATGGCGCAAAAACTCATGGCCCAGCCCCACCCCCAAGTGCGCCCCCTCGATCAGCCCCGGAATATCGGCAAACACCACCCCATCTCCCGATGGATGGGGCACCACCCCCAAATTGGGCTGCAACGTGGTGAAGGGGTAGTCAGCAATCTTGGGCCGGGCAGAGGAGACCACCGAAATCAGAGTGGACTTGCCCGCATTGGGCAGGCCGACAATGCCCACCTCGGCAATCAACTTCAGCTCCAGGCGCAGGCGCACCCGTTCTCCCGCTTCGCCCTTGGTGAATTGGCGGGGGGCGCGATTGTGGTTGCTCAAAAAATGGGCATTGCCTAAGCCGCCTTTGCCCCCACGGGCTACCAGCAATTGATCCCCCTTGCCCACCAGATCGCCCAACAATTCCCCCGTCTCCGCATTGAACACCACAGTACCGCAGGGCACCCGCACCAGCCGATCCGCACCACTGGCCCCGCTGCGATGGTTGGGCCCCCCTTTGGCCCCGTGTTCCGCCTTGATCACCGGTTGAAAGCGAAAATCCAACAGAGTTTGCAGGCCGGGATCGGCCACCAAGATCACCGAGCCGCCCCGCCCGCCATTGCCGCCGGATGGCCCCCCAGCCGGCACATACTTCTCACGGCGGAAGGCAACGATGCCATCCCCGCCATTTCCCCCTTGCACTTCAATTTCGGCTTGGTCGATAAAGTGCAATTGCTCTTCCTCCGAATCTTCTATCTTTCAGCTTGGCAAGATGCCGGGAAACTTGCCACAAAAGACGCTCCTCTAAGCTACGATGGTATTTCCCAGCCACATCCTCCCCAGGTGGGAAAGTGGAAGTGGGATCCTGCCAAACTCGATTGGCCTTCTACCCTTTATCCCGCGCAACTGATCTGTTACTGCACCCCTATGAGTCGATTCACTGCTGCCGATGTAGGTTTTACCACTGAAGACTTTGCCGCCCTTCTGGATAAGTACGACTATCACTTCAGCCCTGGCGAAATTGTGGCGGGTACAGTATTCTCGGTGGAGCCACGCGGTGCTTTGATCGATATTGGGGCCAAAACGGCTGCCTTTCTGCCGCTCCAGGAGATGTCGATTAGCCGCCTGGAAGACCCGCACGAGATGCTGCAGCCGGGAGAAACCCGCGAGTTTTTTATCCTCACCGAAGAAAACGAAGAGGGACAGCTGACCCTCTCCATCCGCCGCATCGAGTACATGCGGGCCTGGGAACGGGTACGGCAGCTCCAGAAAGAAGATGCCACCGTTCGCTCAACCATTTTTGCTACCAACCGAGGTGGAGCCCTGGTGCGGATTGAGGGGCTGCGGGGCTTTATCCCCGGATCCCACATCAGCAGCCGCAAGCCAAAAGAAGAGCTGGTGGGCGAAGAGCTGCCCCTGAAGTTTCTGGAGGTGGACGAAGACCGCAACCGCCTGGTGTTGAGCCATCGCCGCGCCTTGGTGGAGCGGAAGATGAACAAGCTGGAAGTGGGCGAGGTGGTGGTCGGCACGGTGCGGGGCATCAAGCCCTATGGTGCCTTTATCGATATTGGCGGCGTCTCCGGCCTGCTGCACATTTCCGAGATCTCCCACGATCATGTCGATACGCCCCACAGCGTCTTCAACGTCAACGACGAAGTGAAGGTGATGATCATCGATCTGGATGCGGAGCGGGGACGGATCTCGCTGTCCACCAAGCAACTGGAGCCCAATCCCGGCGACATGATTCGGGATCCCAAGCTGGTTTACGAGAAGGCCGAGGAGATGGCAGCCAAGTACCGCGAGCAACTGTTGGCCGCTAAGCAAGGACAAGCGGCAGAGGCCCCACCGGAAGTGGTGGAAGAGGAGCTGGAATACGCGGCGGCGGCTGTGGAATGATCACAAACTTTGCGTATTTCTGCCTGCTACAAGGCTTAGCTAGGCCGCCGAGAAGCCCCGCCCTCTCTCGCTTTAGCGGCGCGGAGCGCTTT
>NZ_JANSHS010000010.1:0-2044 GCF_047461695.1 Synechococcus sp. R6-7 | reverse complement strand
GCAGTGTTCAGCGTAAATGTATCAGCAATTCTGCTGGCTGAGAAAGAATCCCCGTCCTTTAGGGCGGGGGGTATGTCAACCAAAAAGGCCCCCATGTATGAATCAGGGGGGCTTTCGTAAGTCCTGGCTTTGCACTTGCCTAGCGAAGTGGGGAATCCAGCAGAATGACCAGGCGTTCTTCCAAAAACTTCAGGTTGGCCAACACTTGACTAAACGCTTCTTCCTGCGTCCAGTCCATAATCTCCATGGTCTTGTGGACTAGAGATTGCACCGGCACCGGCAAGGGGCCGAAGACATCCACCAGCCAGCGCACCGAGAAAGGATCGATGGTAATGTTCCCCTCAGCTCCCGGCCAGCCGTTGATGTTGACAGGCCCGTTGTCCCGAATGGCGTTGAGAAAAGCCTGCTTGGCATCCAACTTCACCAGAAGGGGGTGGGCTTGCACCGTGCCGTTCCACCATTCGTCGTTTGTAAACGGCTCAGCCTTGGGAATGCCGGGGTGCCCGCACCAAAAGTCGATCAAGCGGGTCATGTTGGGGAAAATCAGCTCGATGAAGTGAAGCTTTTGCTCCTCGCTTAACTTATTGAGTTGCCGCATCGAGTAGGGCACTGGCTTAGTCAAGACCCTCTCCAACTTCCACTGCTGCCAATTCACCATGCTAATAAACTCGAGGCCGGCCTGCCTCAACATCTCAAACACCTGCGGCACCGTAAAGCCCTTGTCGCTGCGCAGCAGGAAGTTGGCCAGGATCCCCGCTGTGGTTTTGATGGCATCGCCGTTCCAGTGGCTCTTCACAAAGCTGGCGTCGGTGAGCGCTTCCATCACCTCTCGTAGCAGGGGCACCGCTTTGGCTGCCGGCTCGTCCATCACCCCCAGCAGCTCCATCGCATCCTGCATGTTGAAGATAAACTGCCGCTGATAAAGGCTGTGAACATTGGTGCGGATGATCCCATCGGGCTTGAGCACCTGCCGCATGCCTTTCAAACCGGCAACCGGGTCGTCCAGTAGGTAGAGAACGTCGTTGCAGGCAATAAAATCAAACTCCTCCCCCAGCGCCGTCATGTCGGTAATGTCCATAACATGAAAGCGGGCGTTTTCAATCTTATGGAACTTAAAGCGCTGCTCTGCCATCTTGATGGACTCCGGCGAAATATCCACACCCACATAGCGAGCGCCGGGGTTGGCCGTTGCCAAAACCAAAGTTTCCCAACCGGAGCCACAGCCGGCATTGAGCATCACCTTGCCTTCCGGCAATACCACCTTGCGATCCCGCAGGTACCTGGCCGTCGTAAGGCTGTTGGCAAACAAAGCAAAGTTGTCGGTAACCGTCTGCTCAATTGGCACATTTGGGTAGGGAAACTCGTCAAACTGCGCCTGGACGGGGTTAGACACAGCGGTCTTTGCCATGGTGATCTCCCTGCTTTTAGGTATCCCAACACTCTTAGCACGTACCCTATCGTACTGCACAGCAAGCAAAAGACTGAGGCAAATCCAGAAAAGCCTGAGGATGGTACACTGGCGGAGTGTTTCGTAACTAGCCAGGAAGGCGGAAGAGGGATCCTTCGATGAGCCCCCGCAAGCGGCTGTTTTGGTTAATGGCAACTTTTCTCCTTGGAATTCTGGCTGCTTGTGGGCTAGCTAGCGGGCCCAGCCTCCTCAGTCGCCCAGAGACTTCATCGCCCGCCCCAGAAGGAGGCGTTGCTGCCTACTACGACGGCAACCCGCAATCGGTAACCATCCGCGATGCCGCCATTGCCTTTGCCATTGCCAGCGGGATCACCCAGCCCAGCCAGATTGTCAGCTTTGTCAACACCGTTTTGCGGGTGCAGCCTCCTCTCACCTTGGCTGAGGTGACCACGGCCGACCCCAATCCGGTGGCCATCTCCGATTTTGATGGGGATGGCACGCCAGGCACCATTCGGGATGCGGCTATTTTGTTTGCCGTTGCCACTTTGCAGACCCGCGATGCCAACCGCATCAACACCTTCGTCAACACCGTTTTGCGGCTGCAACCTCCCCTCAACCTGACGCCTGAACAGGCAG
>NZ_JANSHS010000009.1:0-6685 GCF_047461695.1 Synechococcus sp. R6-7 | reverse complement strand
GGGAGGGGAGGGCAGGAGGGTGTGCTCGATGCGTTGGCCCAGCTCAACCAGGGCGGGATCCACCTGTTGCAGGCTTTGCAAGAGGGGAGTCTTAGCTTCCCCCACCAGCTCGGCCAACTGGGGCAGTTTGCCCAAGGAGGATCCCAAGGCCACCATCTCGCGCGGGTTGGCGGTGCCCGATCCGACGCGGTTGGCCAGCCGCTCCAGGTCGTACAGAGAGTCCAGAAGGGATCCCAGGCGGGCCCGCAGAGAAGGGTTTTCCAAAAGCTCTTGGATGGTGTCTTGGCGAAGGCGGATTTGCTCCGAATCCCGCAAAGGCTGCATTAGCCAGCGCCGCAAAGTGCGCCCCCCCATGGCTGTACGGCTGTGATCCAGCACCCAGAGCAGGGATCCGACAAAGGATCCCTCGCGGATGGTCTGGGTCAGCTCCAAGTTGCGGCGGGTTTGGGGATCCAAGATGAGGTAATCCGTCAACTGATAGGTGCGAGGGGGACGCAGGAGCGGATGGCCCCCCTGAGGAGAGGGCTGCACTAGGTTCTTTTGCGTCTCCTCCAAATAGTGCAACAGCCCCCCCGCCGCTCGAATAGCTAGGGGCAGCCCCTCACAGCCCAATCCTTCCAGAGAGCGCAGGCCGTAGGTCTGCATGAGGTTCTCCCGCGCCACCGCCAGTTCAAAAGGTTCGGCTGGGCGCAGGGTATAGGCGTATTGGTTGGGGAGACCCAGGGGCTTCTGGGGATCCCCTGGACGGATGAGGCCTAGTCCCAGCCCCTCCTCGGTGGGCAGCAAAACCTCTGCCGGCTGCAGCCGGGCCAGTTCCTGCTCCAGTTGCTCTTGCCCCTCGCTCTGACACACCCAGAACTCGCCGGTGGAGATATCCGCATAGGCTAGGCCCCAGCGGCAGGGAGCCTGCTTCGATCCTTTGAGCCGCACGACGGCTGCCAGGTAGTTGTTTTGCCGCGCCTGCAGCAGCTCCTCTTCGAGGACGGTGCCAGGGGTGATCACCCGCGTCACTTCCCGCCGCACCAAGCCCTTGGCCTGATCTGCCGGCTCCATCTGGTCGCAGACGGCCAGGGCATAGCCTTTGGCCACCAACTGGGCGGCATAGCGGTCAAAGGCGTGGTAAGGGATCCCGCACATGGGCACCCGCCCTATGGCCCCTGCTTCCCGCCCGGTGAGCACCAGCTCCAGCTCCCGCGACACCCGCTGGGCGTCCTGGAAGAACATCTCGTAGAAATCCCCCAGGCGGTAGAGCAAGATGGCGTGGGGATACTGCCGCTTCAGCTCCACATAGTGCTGCATCATGGGGGTGAGCAGGGCGGGATCCACCTCTAAGGCATCCCAAGTAGGCTCGGCGGAAGAACTCATGGCATCAAAACGTGGGCAAGCAATGGGCTGAAGGTTCGGAGTCTAGCCAACTCGGGCCGACCAGCTTGGGCCATTCTAGATCCAGGTCTAGATGAAGTTTGAGACGTTTCCCCAGCCCTTCTCCCCTGATTCCCATTTCGCGGTTGGTTGCCATGACCTCGCTCAGGGTAGTTGGATCCCCCCTGAGGTAAGGCCGAGTGGCTTGGCAAAGGATTCGTTCCTCCTTCACCCGTGCCCTCGGCTGTTCCCTGCCGATTTTGGTGCTCCTCACCCCCCTGGTGCTGGGATCCCCGGCGCAAGCTCAGCGGGGCAGCGGAGCTGGGTTTTATGGGTCGCCCTGGCCGTTCCTTCTTCGAGGCCGCTTTCCGGGCTCAGGAGTACCTCAGTCGGCTACAAGCAGAGATGACCTTCGCCAACGTCAACTCCGGCAGCGTCTCTAGCCTGCAGAATCAAGTGCAGAACCTGTTGGGCGACGTAAGTACGGATCCCAGCAGCTACACCTTCGCCGACTACAGCCGTAGCAAAGCTGCCCGCTACGCCGCCCGCGCTGCCCTACACCTGTTGGCGGCTGAGCGCCTCGGGGGGATGACTACCCTGACCAGGCGCTGATCTGGCCTACCCGGAACTGGGGATAGAGGGGATCCCTGCTGGCTGAGTTTCCGGGGTTAACCCCTCTATCTTCTCTGGCCCCTGCTGGAGTTGGGTCAAAGTGAAAGCCCCCAAAGCGGGGGCTGTTCTTGGTTAGATATTGATCGCGTCTTTACATCTCCCTTGGTGTACCTGCGTTTCCTGCACCTGTGGCACTTTCGCAACTACCGGGATCAAGAGATCACCTTTGACGCGCCCAAAACCATCCTGGTGGGGGAGAACGCCCAGGGCAAGACCAACCTGCTGGAAGCGGTGGAGCTGTTGGCCACCTTGCGCTCGCGGCGGGCCAGCCGGGATCGGGAGCTGGTATACCAAGAGGAGCGACAAGCCCAGATTGCCGCCACGGTTGAACGGCTGGGTGTGGCCCATGAGCTGGTGATGGAGCTGCGCAGCAGCGGCAGGCGATCCCTGAAGGTGGACGGGCAGGTGCTGCGCCGCCAGGCGGACTTTTTGGGACAGGTGAATGCCGTGGTGTTCTCCAGCCTGGATCTGGAGCTGGTGCGGGGCGCTCCGGAGACGCGGCGCCATTGGTTGGACGGGGTGTTGCTGCAACTGGAGCCGGTTTATCTCGGCCTGGTGGAGCAATATCGCCAGATCCTCAGGCAGCGCAACGCCCTTTTGAAGCAGGATCCCAAGGACTCTGTCCCGCTAACGCAAGCGGCTGCTGGCGTTCAGTTCTCGCAGATGGCCTTCTGGGATGCCCAACTGGCCACCACCGGTAGCCGAATTATGCGCCGCCGCGCCCGGCTGCTGCAACGGCTGGAGCCTTTGGCTGCTCACTGGCACCGGGTCATTAGCGGTGGACGGGAAACCCTGACCCTTACCTATCGACCCCAAGTGCCCCTGCCGGATCCCCAGGCCAGCCCCGAAGTGATCCAAGCCCAGTTTTTGGCCGAGATCCGCGCCAAAGCCGCCGCCGAACACTCCCTGGGCAGCTCTCTGGTGGGCCCCCACCGGGACGAGGTGGAGCTGTGCATCAACGGAGCCGCCGCCCGCGCCTATGGATCCCAAGGCCAGCAGCGCACTCTGGTTTTGGCTCTGAAATTGGCGGAGCTGGAGCTGATCGAGCAGGTGGTCAGGGATCCGCCCTTGCTGCTGTTGGACGATGTGCTGGCAGAGCTGGATCTGCACCGGCAAAACCAACTCTTGGAAGCCATTCAGGAGCGCGTGCAAACCTTGGTTACCACCACCCACCTGGGCTCCTTCGACGCCAGCTGGCTCAAGGCCGCCCAAATCCTTCAGGTGCAAGGGGGGCAGCTTTTTCCCAGCAAAACAGGGGATGGGATCCCGTAGGGCAGGCCGGAGCTCTGGCAGTGAGGGAAACCCTATCTGGGAGGGGGGCTGGGGGTGGTCGCGTCAGCGGCGCCGAGCGCTTGGGCTTTACAGCCGAGCGCGATCCAGGCTGCGGTATTGAATCGCTTCGGCAATGTGGGTGGGGGCAATGGCCTCCGCGCCCTCGAGATCGGCGATGGTGCGGGCCACCTTGAGGATGCGGTCGCTCCCCCGCGCAGACAGGGCCAACTTTTGGATGGCGCTTTCCAAGAGCTTGCGACAGGGATCCGAAAGGGAGCACCACTGCCGCAGGTGGCGGGATTGCATCTGGGCGTTGCAGTGGATCCCAGGCTCGTTTTGAAAGCGCTGCCGCTGCCGTTGTCGTGCCCGCTCCACCCGCCGCTGCACCGCTTGGGAAGATTCGCCGCCCTGGGCGCGGACAATTTCTTCCGGCTTAAGGCGGTTGACCCGCACCTGCAGGTCGATGCGATCCAGCAGCGGGCCGGAGAGCTTGGACCAGTAGCGCTCCCGCTGTTGCGGCGTACAGGTGCAGGGGTGAACGGGATCCCCGTAGAAGCCGCAGGGACAGGGGTTGGTGGAGGCCACCAGGGTGGTTTGGGCGGGAAACTCTAGGGAAACGCGGGCGCGGGAGATGGTGACTTTGCCATCTTCCAGGGGTTGGCGCAGCACCTCCAGCACCTCCCGCCGGAATTCCGTCAGCTCATCCAGGTACAGGATGCCATGGTGGGCCAGCGAGATCTCGCCGGGCTTGGGGTAGGGGCCGCCACCCACCAGCGCCACTGCCGAAGCCGAATGGTGGGGAGCGCGAAAGGGCCGCTGGGTGATCAAGGCGGTTTGTCCACCCAGGTGGAGATTTTGCCGCAACAGGCCGGCTGCCGAGTAGATGCGGGTGATCTCCAACATCTCTTCCCACTGCAGCTGGGGCAAAATGCCGGGCAGTCGCCGGGCCAACATGGTTTTGCCCGCCCCAGGGCTGCCCACCAGCAACAAGTTGTGCCCACCTGCCGCCGCTATCTCCAAGGCCCGCCGGGCGTGTTCTTGTCCTTTTACGTCCGCCAAGTCCAGAGGGGATTCCCAATTGGCCGACACCATCTGTTGCGGTTGGATCTGGATCGGCTTAACCCCGTTCGGGTGCTGCAGCCAGTTCACCACCGCCGCCAAGGAGGGCAGCCCATACACTTGGATCCCTTGCACCACCGCTCCTTCCGGCCCATTTTCCTGGGGTACCACCAGGCGGCGGATCCCCATCTCGGCAGCGCTGGCGGCAATAGGCAGAACCCCGGCCACCGGGCGTAGGGTGCCGTCTAGGGCCAATTCCCCCACCATCAGGGTGTTGGCCAGCGCTTCCCCCTCGATCACCCCGGAGGCCGCCAAGATCCCGATGGCAATGGGCAGATCGAAGCTGGGGCCCTCTTTGCGCAGATCGGCAGGGGCCAAGTTGACGATGATCCGCCGCTGGGGTAAAGCAAAGCCGGAGTTCTTGATCGCCGCCCGCACTCGCTCTTTGGCCTCCTGAACGGCAGTATCGGGCAGTCCCACCAAGGTGATCTGGGGCAAGCCACCGCCCACATCCACCTCCACCGTAACCTGCACGGCCCGGAGTCCCAGCAGAGCGGCAGCAGTGACTTGGGCAAACAATGCAGTCACCTCCCTCGGATAGTTCTTTTACCCTTTGCACAAGTGGCCGCAGGCCTATTCTGTCCCAACACGTATCCTGGCCGAAATTGGGATCCCCACGCTGCCGGCTGCATTTGCCCAAGGAGAATGTCACAATCATCTCAGGTTTTTCCTGCCCCAAAGGAGGCACGTCGGTTTTCGCAGTCGCAGTCTTTAATGAATGCGGGATCCCGGATCCGAGCTTGCCGAATGGCTCAGGCTTGGGTTGGCTGTTGCTGCCGCCTTTGCGCAGCACAGCAGCGGTGAGGCTATGTTCTGACCAGGATGGGAACCCCCAGGGGGGGATAGCAGGGATCCGGATCCCTCTGATCGCAGCCTGCACCTCCAACCCAGATTTCCCCAGCCATTTGCCCTTTGGCAGAGGTCAAAAGGCGGGCACACCCCTCTGCCGACAAGCCAACAGAGGGACGACCCCATCTCTAGGAGGCTGATGCCGGTGGTCTTTCCTGCTGCTGAACCCCCTTTCGAGCGTTTCTCTGGCTCTGGGAAAAAGCGCGCCCTAACCTGGAATGAACTGGAGGAGCAGGTGCAGCAGTTTGCCCAGCGCTACCGGGGGCAGGTGGTCCAGCTCAGCCCGCCAGAGCTGGCGGTGGCGCTGCAGGAGTTGTCGGAGCTGACGCAGGCGCTCGCCCTGGCAGCCCATCTTGCCGAGGGTTGCGAGAGCAGCAGCCTTCCAACAGCGATCCCGGCTGAGGCCGAACCAGAGATGGCCTGGACGAAGGCAGACCCCAGCTGGAGGGATCTGGAGCGGGTCATCTCCCTGCAGAGCCAGCTGTTGTTTTTCCCCCTGGAACTGCAATCCCTGACCGCCGTTCCCCTCGGCGAACCCGCAGCTGAGACGCCGCAGGAGCGAGAGGATCGGCCCTCGGATCCCTTGGCCGCTGCTTGTGCCGAGCCGGAGCTGCGCCCCTTTCGCCAGTTTTTGTGTCGCCTCCTGCAGCAGCGGGGTCACCAACAACCGGAGCCTCTGGAGTGCCTGCTCCACCAACAGTACCCAACAGGAAGGTTAGCTTGGCGGCAGTTGTGGCAAGTGACCCTGAACTCGCCTGCCGCGCTCCCAGATCACACCCTTGTCCAGCTAGGAACTCCGTCCCACTGGCGCGAACAGAGCTTACCAACCCACGCCAGCGCCGAAATCCGTTGGGCTGCCTATCAGCGGCTGGGCCAACACCTGGAGGCCCATGCAGATCTGGGTGGGTTTATCCTCAGCACCCTGATCCGCGACCACCTGTGGGAGGCCCAATGGCGGGGCTATGACTCTGCTGCCGACCTGTATCTGGCCCGCCACGGCCTGACTCAAACTTTTTTGGAGAACCTCCTGGAAGGGATCCGCGATCGGTTGGATCTGTTCCAGCACTATTACCGCCTCAAAAGCCGAAACATGGGGCGTTCCATTCGCATCTGCGACTTGCGTGCGCCCTGGCGGGATCCCGTGCCGCCCCTGACCTCTGCTGAGGCCACCTCTCTAATCTGGGCAGCCCTGCAGGACTTCTGCCCCGAGTGTGCGGCCCAGGCCAAACCCTGGCTGCTAGAAGTCGGCTCGGCAATCGAGGCAGACAAGCCCAATCGCGCAGCGGGCGCAGCCTTTCGCCCCGGCGAAACGGAGTTCTCGCCCAGGTCGGGAGAAACGGGATCCGGCGGGAGCGAGCTCCTGTTGAAGGTTCTTGCTATCATCAGCCAGCGGCTCCGGCCTGAGGATCCC
>NZ_JANSHS010000008.1:0-6495 GCF_047461695.1 Synechococcus sp. R6-7 | reverse complement strand
TCCGGCCTTCAGGCCGGGGAGGATGTCAAAAGACCTCAGCTGCCCAACACTGTGCAGCTGACAAAAAATACAGTTCTCTTGGGAGAGGAGCCGAAGGTGGTGGCGTTGGCGGCGCGGAGCGCTTGGGAGCGGATCCACCGGTTGGGAAAGGGGCGGCAAATGCTAACGTCAGAGTAGGGATCTTTCCGCTGGGCAAGGGATCCCGTTACCCTGGTTTTTGGCTTTTTCCCCAAGATCTGGATGTTGAGAGCTGGAATTGTCGGCCTGCCCAACGTAGGCAAATCTACCTTGTTCAACGCCCTCTGTGAAAATGCCAAAGCCGAGGCGGCCAACTTTCCCTTCTGCACCATTGAGCCGAATGTGGGGCGGGTGGCGGTGCCCGACGAGCGCTTGCAGGTGCTGGCCAAGATCAGCGGTTCTGCCGAGATCATCCCCAGCCAAATCGAGTTTGTGGATATTGCCGGGCTGGTGGCTGGAGCCAGCAAGGGGGAGGGTCTGGGCAACCAGTTTCTCTCCCACATTCGCCAGGTGGACGCCGTGGTGCACGTGGTGCGCTGCTTCCAAGACGAGAACATTGTGCATGTGGCGGGTTCGGTGGATCCCTTGCGGGATATCGGGGTGATCAACTTGGAGCTAGCCTTGGCAGATTTGGCCCAGATCGAGCGGCGCATAGAGCGGGTGCGCAAGCAGGCAAAGTCCGACAAAACCGCCCAACTGGAGTTGCAGGCTCTGGAACAATTACAGGCTGCCTTGGACGAGGGCAAGCCGGCTCGCCTGGTACCCCTCAGCCCAGAAGAAGAGCAGTTGATCAAAGGGTTGGGGCTGCTCACCCGCAAAAAAGTCATCTACGCCGCCAATGTGGCGGAAACGGATCTGGCCAGCGGCAATGCCTGGGTGGAGCAGGTGCGGCAATTTGCCGAGGCGGAAGGGGCAGGTGTGGTGGTGGTCTCAGCCCAGGTGGAGGCGGAACTGGTGGAGCTGCCCCCCGACGAGCGACAGGCCTATCTGGATTCGTTAGGGGTAAAAGAGGGCGGGCTGAAATCTCTCATCCGAGCCACCTACGAGCTGTTGGGCTTGCGCACCTACTTTACCTCTGGCCCCAAAGAAACCCGCGCTTGGACGATTCCAGTCGGCGCCACAGCCCCTCAGGCAGCCGGGGTGATCCACTCCGATTTTGAGCGGGGCTTCATCCGGGCCGAGACGGTGGCCTATGCCGATCTGGTGGCGGCGGGATCCCTGAATGCCGCCAAAGAAAAGGGCCTGCTGCGCAGCGAAGGCAAAGACTACGTCGTCCAGGAAGGGGACGTGATGCACTTCCGCTTCAATGTCTAGTTCCCTATCCTCCTGCATCTCTCAGGCAAGCTGGGTTTTCTCAGAAACTGAAGACTTGCTCCCTGTCTTTAGGCAAAAAGACTTAACCCGCCCTGGACAAGGGATCCCAGCGCAGCTCCGGCTGGGTCTGAGAGGGGGCCTTTTCCTAAGAAAACGGTTGACGCTGTAACGAAACATCACAATAATTGGACTAGATAAACAAATGTTTTAGGGATGTATTGATGGATCTGCTGCAATACGGCCCGATGGCCTGGGTTTACATGGCGATCTTTGCCTCTATCATTTGGTGTATTTGGGGTCGTTCGGAAGACGACATCATGTTCTAGCCAGAGCGGGAGAGCTTCCTCTGTCGGCGGGGGCCATTCCTTGCGCTTGAGCCGGCAGGGGCAGCCTTTCACCAATCGTGGCTCTGTAAGGACGTTGTAAAAAATTTTGTAGAATCCTGTTGGGCTTGCGCCAGCCTTGGGATTGACGGCAATACCATCCTAGGCAGTGGGAGACTTTTCCCCCTGCTTTTGCAACACGGCAGCCTGCAGCGGTTATGGGTGTTACCAGCTTGATCTCCCGACGTCCTCTGCCTGGGGCAGAACAGACGCCAGAGGGCTACCGTCTTTCTTGGCGGGGCGTTGGGGTGATGGGGGTGCTAAACGTTACCCCCGACAGCTTCAGCGATGGCGGCCAGTGGGGATCTGCAGAAGCGGCTGTGCAGGCAGCCAAAGCCATGGCAGCGGCAGGGGCCTTGATCGTGGATATTGGCGGCGAGTCCACCCGTCCGGGAGCGGAGCCGGTATCGGTGGAGGTGGAATGCGACCGAGTCTTGCCCGTGATCCGGGCCCTGGAAGGATCCGGGATCCCCATCAGCGTCGATACGCGCAGAACGGAGGTGGCGGCTGCGGCTTTGGCTGCCGGGGCGCACATCATCAACGATGTCGGCGGGCTGCGGGATCCCCAAATGATACAGGTCTGTGCCGAAAAGGGGGTGCCGGCGGTGATCATGCACATGCGGGGAGAACCGCGCACCATGCAGCAGCAGACCGACTATGCTGACCTGGAGGGGGAGGTTTTCGGTTTTCTCAGGGAACAGGCAGAGCGGGCCCTGGCAGCGGGCGTGCCCAGCGTTGTTTTGGATCCGGGCTTGGGCTTTGCCAAAACTGCCGAGCAGAATGTAGTCCTGCTTAAAGCCCTACCGCGGCTGGTGGCCTACGGCTACCCGGTCTTGGTGGGGGCCTCCCGCAAAAGTTTTGTGGGTAAGCTTTCCGGCATTGCCGTGCCCAGCGAGCGAGACAGCGCCAGCGTGGCCGTGCACCTGTTTGCAGCCAGCCGGGGGGCTGCCCTGGTACGGGTTCACAACGTGCCGGCTCATGTTTCCGCCCTTGCCACTTGGGAAGCTCTGCACCATGACGCAGGGTAGGCTGGTGCTGCAGGGCCTCGTCTTTCATGCCTATCACGGCCACTGCCCGGAGGAAGCGGTTTTGGGTGGGCGTTTTGTGGTGGACGTGGAGATGCGGCTTTCCCTAGCCGAGATCCAAGATGACCTCTCGCGCACGGTGGACTACGCCCAGGTGTACGAGAGGGTGCGGCAGGAGGTGACCGGCCAGCGCCGCCGCTTGATCGAGACCTTGGCGGATCAGATCGCAGAGCGGCTGTGGCAGAGCTATCCCCAGCTGGAGGCCCTAACTGTGCGGGTTCACAAGCCCCATGCTCCCCTGCCGGGGCTGTTCGAGGATGTTTACGTCGAGGTCGACCGCCGGCGAGCCGTAAGCAGGGCGGAAGCCTCATGAATCGTGACCTGGCCTACATTGCCCTGGGAAGCAACTTGGGGGATCCGCTGCAGCAGTTGCGCCTGGCTGTGCAGAAGCTGCCCCAGCTGGGAGAGGTGGCGGCCCGTTCCAGTCTCTACCGCAGCCCAGCCCAAGGGGGGCCACCCGGACAGCCTGATTACCTCAATGCAGTGGTGGCCTTGGATCCCTTCCCCCCTTACCAGTCTCCCCTGGAGTTACTAAGGGCGCTGCTGGCCATCGAGCAGGAGGCAGGACGGGTGCGGCGCATCCGCTGGGAGGCCAGAACCCTGGATTTGGATCTGCTGGCCATGGGCAGCCGCATCCTGAACAGCCCTGAGCTGACGTTGCCCCACCCCCGCATGATGGAACGTGCTTTTGTCTTAGCTCCCTTGGGGGAGATCGCTCCCGACTGGCGTCACCCTGAGACCGGTGTGGGGGTCAAAGAGGCACTCATCAGTTTGGATCAGTCCTGGCTGGAGCGCACGACCCTCGGCTGGGAGTAAGAAAGAGTTTGGTAAGCTGGTTAGGGATTTCGGCAAAAGGGATCCCATGGACAGCCTCCAACTCTGGCAGCGCTACTGCGATTGGCTTTACTACCATCCCGGCCTGGAGATTTTCGTCGATATCAGCCGCATCCGTTTCACTCCCCCTCAGGTGGAAGCGCTACGGCCTCGCTTTGCCCAGGCTTTTGCCGATATGCAGGCTTTGGAGGCAGGAGCCATTGCCAACCCCGACGAAGGCCGCCAGGTGGGCCACTATTGGCTGCGGGCGCCCGAGCTGGCTCCCACCCCTGAAATCCGGCAGGCCATTCAGGATTCCATTGAGCGAGTGGAAACCTTTGCCGAAAAGATCCATCGCGGAACTATCCCGGCCAGCGGGGGGGGACGGTTCACCGAGCTGCTCTGCATCGGCATTGGCGGCTCAGCTCTGGGGCCGCAATTTGTGGCGGAGGCCCTGGCTCCGCTGCACCCCCCCCTGAACATCCACTTCATCGACAACACGGATCCCGACGGGTTTGACCGGGTGCTGGGGCGGCTGGCAGACCAACTGGGGCAAACCCTGGTGATCACCACCTCCAAATCCGGCGGCACCCCAGAGCCCCGCAATGGCTTGGTGGAGGTGAAGCTGGCCTACCAAAAGGCTGGGATCCCTTTTTCTGCCCATGCGGTGGCCATCACCGGCCCCGGCAGCCAATTGGAGCAGCAGGCGCGGCAGGAGGGGTGGTTGGAGGTCTTCCCCATCTTCGACTGGGTGGGGGGGCGCACCTCCGAAACGTCCCCGGTGGGCCTGTTGCCGGCAGCGTTGCAGGGCATTGATATCCGGGCTTTGCTGGCCGGGGCAGCCACCATGGATGAGGCCACCCGCCTGCCCCACCTGGAGCGCAATCCCGCCGCTCTGCTGGCCATGGCCTGGTACATCGTCGGTCAAGGGCAAGGGCGCAAGGACATGGTGGTTTTGCCCTACAAGGATCGCCTGCTGCTGTTTAGCCGTTACTTACAACAGTTGGTGATGGAATCCCTGGGCAAATCCCACGATCTAAACGGCAACCGTGTGGAGCAGGGCATCGCCGTTTACGGCAACAAGGGCACCACCGACCAACATGCCTACGTCCAGCAGTTGCGGGATGGCTTGAACAACTTCTTTGTCACCTTCATCGAGGTGCTTCAGGATCGGGAGCCTGGGATCCCTTCCCCCTTCGTGGAGCCGCAGGTGACCAGTGGCGACTACCTGAACGGCCTGCTGCAGGGCACCCGCCAGGCCCTCTACGAAAACGGTCGCGACTCCATTACCGTAACGCTGCCACGGGTGGATGCCCGCTCGGTGGGGGCCTTGATTGCCCTCTACGAGCGAGCCGTGGGCCTCTACGCCTCCCTAATCCAGATCAACGCTTACCATCAACCGGGGGTGGAAGCAGGCAAGAAAGCCGCCAGCGCTGTCTTGGAGCTGCAACGGCGATTGCTAGAGACGGTGCAGGAGCACCAGGGATCCCTGACTTTGCCCCAACTGGCAGAGAAACTGGGCTGCCCGGAGCGCATAGAAACCCTGTACTGGATTGTGCGGCACCTACACGCCAATGGCCGCGGAGTCCTGTTGACAGGGGATCCCGCCCGCCCCTTGGAGCTGAACATCCAGCCTCGGCCTGCTTGAGCCTCGAGTTTCCTGGAGCAAGTGCGGAGAGCAGGCTTGAGTTGGTCAATCTGTACCTCGCCTTAAGCCCTTCCCGGCCAGCCGACCCCCCTGCCTAGAATCGAGCAAGAGTCCACTCCAGGAGGAGACTATGGATCAATCTGCTGCCGTCCTACCCTTACAGACTCCGAAAGATGTCTCCATCGAAGATATTGAGCGGGAGCTGAACAAGATCTGGTCTTCCAAAGGAGAGAGCGTTGCCGCCCGCGCTGCCACCTTTACCCTGGTGGTGTACGAATCTCTGGACGATGCGCTGTTGCTGCCTTCCCCCACCGTCGAAGCCATCGCCACCCAGAACCCCTGTCGCGTCATTGACCTGCGCGCCAAACGAGAGGGATCCCCAGACGACGCCATCGAGGCCCAGGTGGCCGCCTACTGTCCGGTGACCCGTGAGCAGCGCAGCTCGTTGGTCTGTTGCGAATACATCACCCTGAAAGCGCCCGAATCGGCCTTTGTGCGGGCCTGCAGCACCGTTGCCTCGCTGCTGATCCCCAACTTGCCCACCTTTTTGTGGTGGCAAGGGGATCTGGATTTGAACAGCTTGCTGTTTCAAAAATTGGTGGCTCTGAGCAACCGGGTCATCGTCGATTCACGGGGCTTTGTCAATCCAGAAGAAGATCTGCAAGAAATCCACCTCTTGCTGAGCGAGGGCCGCCACTGCGGGGATCTCAACTGGCGGCGGCTGCTGCCTTGGCAGGAACTCACCGCCCAAGCCTTTGACCCTCCCGACCGGCGAGAGTCCCTCTACCTTGTGGATCGTGTGAACCTCGACTACAAAGCCGGCAATCCCTGCCAGGCGTTCCTCTTCCTGGGCTGGCTGGCCAGTCGCCTGGGGTGGACTCCCACAGAGCGGGTTCAGGCTCAGGAGCACGATTACCAGATCGACCGTATCCGCTTGCAAACCCAAAGGGGCGGCGAGGTGATGGCAGAACTGGCGGCTGTGCCCTTGGCCTCGGAAATCAGCCAGCCGGGGGATCTCATCGGGCTGCGCCTCACCTCCAGCAACCAGGAAGCCGACGCCTGTACCGTGCTGTGCTCCGAAATCACAGGGTGTATGCGCATGGAAGCCATGGGGGGCGCTCAGAGATGTGTGGTTCGCCAGGTGGCTCCCCTGGAGCAGGATTCCCTCGACACCCTGCTGGCTGCCGAGTTGCAGCGGCTTGGCCCCGACTACCTCTACGAAGAAACCCTAGGG
>NZ_JANSHS010000007.1:0-4261 GCF_047461695.1 Synechococcus sp. R6-7 | reverse complement strand
AGCTTATTATTGACTAGAGTCATGCTCCTAAAAGCCCTCTAGCCTAACAGGCAGCGCGAACCCCTCCTCCCTGAAGCGTTTTGCTCAACTTTTGCTCTAAGGTTGCACGGCCATCTCCAGGGATCCCCGGTGTACATCAGCGTCATCATTCCCACCTACAACCGCCGTCCCATTTTGGAGCAGTGTCTGCGGGCCCTGGCGCAGCAGCAGCCCGGCCCCTACGAGGGCTACGAGGTGGTGGTGGTGGACGATGGCTCCACCGATGGCACAGTGGAATGGCTGCAGAACAACCCCGTTGGCTTGCCCCAGTGGAAACTGTTGCAGCAGGAGCACCGCGGCCCCGCCGCTGCCCGCAACCTGGGGTTTCGCCACGCCCAGGGATCCCTCATCGTCTTTATCGACAGCGACCTGGTGGTGGTGGATCACTTCTTGGCCAGCCACGCCCAGATGCTGCGGCGGCACGGCGTTACAGGGGATCCCCGCTCCCCCCACGAGGCCAAGGTCTTCACCTACGGGCGGGTGATCAACACGAGCAATTTTCAGGATCCCCGCTCCGAACCCTTCAAGCTCACCGATTTTTCGGCAGCCTTTTTCGCCACCGGCAACGTGGCCATTGCCCGCCATTGGTTGGAGCTGGCCTGCGAAACCCCCGCCGGCCCCTTTGACGAGCGGTTTCACCTCTACGGCTGGGAAGACCTGGAGCTGGGGGTGCGGCTAAAACGTTTGGGCCTGCGCCTGGTCAAGTGCCCCCAGGCCACCGGCTACCACTGGCATCCGCCCTTTGAGCTGCAGCAGATCCCAGGATTGATTGAGCGGGAACGGCAGCGGGGCCGCATGGGTATTCTCTTTTACCAAAAACACCCCACCTGGGCCGTGCGCCTGATGATCCAACTGACGCCCCTGCACCAATTCCTGTGGGGCCTTTTATCCCTGGGGGGCTGGCTGAACGAGAAGCGGGTGGAACCGCTGCTGCGCTGGTTGATCCGGCATGGCCGCTCGCAGTTGGCCTTGGAGCTGTGCCGGATTTTTTTCCTCAACTGGTACAACGTGCAGGCCGTTTACGAAAGCTACAGAGCGATGAAGGCGCGAAATAAGGGGATCCACTCGGCTTGAGCTGCCACCAGGGCGGGGTAAGTGAGTCGGCCATAATCCTTGCCGGGAATGAGAGGCTGGCCGGGATCCGGATCGGCACAGCTCAGGGGTTCCCAAACGGCGCCGGCCCCCTTGACAATGGCCCACACTGCCGCCACATCCCAGATCTTGGGCGAGCGTTCTACCGCCCCCAAAAGGCTGCCACCGGCCACCGCCAGCAGGTTGTAGGCAGCGCCCCCCAACATCCGCGCTTTGCAAGGGAATTGCGGGCTAATCCAATGGCTGCTGCGGGAACAGAAATTGAACAATTGGTTGGGGCCGGGTGAGGCGGTGCTAGGACGGATTGGCTGGGGACAGGCGGGATCCCGGTCGTGGCGGGTGAGAAAAGCTCCTGCTGCTGCATCCCCAGGAAACCGAGGCCAATAACCGTAAAAAGTCTGGCGGATGGGCGGCAGATGGACACAGCCAAACACCGGCACGCCCCAATGCAGCAAAGCCAAGGAGCTGCCCCAAATGGGGATCCCACGGGCAAAATTGGTGGTGCCATCCAAAGGATCCACTACCCAACACCACTCCTTCTCGGGAAAAATGTGGTTGGATTCCTCGCTCAGATAACCGTGATCGGGGTAGGCAGCGGCAATGGCCCCTTGAAAAGCGCGATCCGCCCACTGGTCAGAAGAGGTTACCAAGCTGCCGTCGGCTTTTAAGGACTCCGTCCCGCTGGCGCGAACCGTAGGGTGGGCCTGGCCAAAGTCTGCCAAGAGCTGGGATCCCACGCTGGCCGTAGCCTGCAAGGCAAACTCGGTAACCTCCAGCCAGAAAGGGGATAGAGCAGCAGTTGCAGAAGGAGCACTCATGCCCCAATCCTAGCGGGATCCCTGGCTTTTGGGGTGGAAAAGGGGTCGCAATGGCAGCGGATCCCTCACAAGCAGGTTCTAGGCCCATAAGCTGAATAGAATCAAATCATAGGTAAACTCCCCAGCTGGCCACCCTCCTCCATGAACCAGCGCCTGATTGGACAACTGATTGGCAACCGCTACCGGCTGACCCGCCACATCAGCGAGGGTGGCTACGGCAATGTGTTCGAGGCGGTGGATACCCAGCTCAATGACGAGCTGGTGGCCGTCAAGTTGTTGCGCCCGCCGCCCCCGGACATGGGCCCAGAGTACTACCAGCAACTGCAGCAACGCTTCATGGATGAGGCCAGGGTCAGCGCTCTGTTGGGCGAGCACCCCAACATCGTGCAGGTGCGCTCTTACGGCCTGTACCAAAACCAGCCCTATCTGGTGATGGAGTACCTGAATGCCAAACCCTACAGCGGCCAGGGGTTGGACTATGTGCTGGCTCGGGAAGGCCCCTTGCACCCAGAGCGAGTGGTGAACTTGGCTCTGCAAATTTGCTCTGCCCTGCACCACGCCCACAACTTTCAGATGGATCTGGGCAAGCACTCCATTCGCGGCGTCATCCACCGCGACATTAAACCCAGCAACATCTTTGTGCAGAAAGGGCCCGATGGGAAAGAGCGGGTCAAGATCCTGGACTTCGGCATTTCCAAGCTCATGGGGGAGACCTCTCGTGGCCTGACGCAGACGGGCTATTTTTTGGGCACGATGGTCTATGCCTCGCCCGAGCAAATGCGCGGAGAAAAGCTGGATGGCCGCTCCGACATCTATTCCCTGGGGGTGGTGCTGTACGAGCTGTTAACTGGTGCGTTGCCCTTCGAGCCGGATACCGACACCTTGCAAGGCTGGTACCACGTCCACAACTTTCAAAAGCCCCGCCCCTTCCAAGACCACAAGCTAGCCCACCCCATCCCTGCTGCTCTGGAGAGGGTCATCCTCCAGTGCCTAGAGAAAGACCCTGCCCTCCGCCCAGCCAACATGGAAGGGCTCAGCCAGCAGCTACAGGCTGTCTATGGAAACAAGGTTGCCCCTCCTGCCCCGTTCGTCCCCTCAAGTTCATCTCCTGCATCTCCAGGTGTTCGTCCCCAGCGGATCCCGACCGGATTTGGCCAGCCGACTTCCCAACAGCCGATGGGTCGAGCCGCCCCAGACGAGGAAGAAAAGCTACAACGGGCGGTAAGCCTGATCGAGGCAGGCGAGTACAAGATGGCCGTCCATTTGCTCAACGAGCTGATCCAGAGCGCCCCCAACGAAGCCCGCTACTATCTCTACCGCGGTCTGGCCCACCAACGACAGGGGCATTGGGGCCTTGCCCAGATGGACTATCAAGGGGTGCTGCGGCTGGAACCGGGTAACCCTTCAGCGGAACAGGGACTGCGCGAGGTAGAGCAGAAAGTTGGGCAGGAACATGTCAACAGCAAGTCCGGCTCTCATCTGTTGGATGCACCCCTGAATGCACCCCGCCTGGGCAAAGGGTCGGCGTTGAGTTGGCTCTTGGCCAATTTGGGGGCGGCTGGGATCGGCTACCTGGGGCTGGGGGCATCAGCGCCTCTGCTGGCGGCTTTGGGATCGCTACAAGAAGCGGTGGCTGGAGCCGGCCTTGGCTTGCTGATGGGGCTGCTGCAGTGGCTGGTGTTGCGGCGGCAGGTTTCGGTGGGATGGGTGGCTGCAACTCTGCTGGCCACGGCTTTGGGTTGGGTGGCAGCGGATTTCCTCGCTCCCCAGGTGGGGGTGGCAACCTCTGCTTTTAACCCGACGGATCCCTGGCTCCAAAATGTCTTGCAGGCAATGGGAGATGCGCTGCGCGGTTTGCTGGTGGGGGTCGGCGTTGGTGGGCTGCAATGGGCCTTGTGGTCTCAGCGCTGGAAAGGTAGCCGGGCTTGGCTCTTGGCGGCAGTTGCCGAAGGGGCAGGATCGACTCTGTTGATGGGTTGGCTGCTGGACAATACTACCTTGAACAGTTGGCTGCTGCTGATCGTGGGGCTACTGGCCAACACGCGCCCCCTTAGCGCAATGGTGCTTTTGAATTTGCGCCGGATCCCTCCTGTTCAAAGTCAACAACAAGCCCCTTAGCCCACAGGGATCCCATCTGAGTTCTCTCTCTCAAGAAGAGGGAAAGACAGGAATCAAAACCGCTCATTATTTTTCTCACGATTTTTCTCACGGTTACCGGGGAGCGCCGTGAGATCCCCAGCTCAGAGCTACGCGACTGGTTGTAGGGAGTAGGGTCGTTTGAGCTAGTAAACTACCCGACTCCGACCGCTAAA
>NZ_JANSHS010000006.1:0-3738 GCF_047461695.1 Synechococcus sp. R6-7 | reverse complement strand
TTCGGGGGGATCCCTAGAAATTGGAAACTTGTTGGATCCCTTGCCGCGTTGGGTTGTATTTGTTGAGTCAGTTTCCCTGCAGTGAGGGATCCCTAGGGATGGGGAAAGGACTCAACAGCTTGCGCTGGCTGGCGCGTCAGTATGCGCTTCGAGTTCTAGATGCTGCCGGTATAACCCTCAATGGCTCACAGCCCTGGGATATTCAAGTTCACGACGAGCGGCTCTACCTGCGCTGCCTGCTCTATGGATCCCTGGGCTTTGGCGAGGCCTACATGGAGGGCTGGTGGGATTGCGAGGCCATTGATGAGTTAGTTTGTCGTCTCCTAACTGCCCAGGCACCGCAGCAGGTGGGTTGGCTAACTCAGCCCTTGCTTGGGTTGGACAGTTACCTTATCAACCGCCAGCGGGGCAAGGGGGCATTCGTCATTGGCCAGCGCCACTACGACATTGGCAACGATCTCTATGAGGCCATGCTGGATCGCCGCATGATCTACAGCTGTGCCTATTGGGATGGGGGCGCGCAAACTCTGGATGAAGCCCAAGAAGCTAAGCTTGACCTCATTGCCCGCAAGCTGGAACTCCAACCCGGCATGCGGGTGCTCGACATCGGCTGTGGCTGGGGCGGCACAGCCCAGTACCTGGCCGAACGCTACGGGGTGCAGGTTGTGGGGATTACTGTTTCCAAAGAGCAAGCCAAACTGGCCAGCGAACGCTGCCGCGGCCTGCCGGTCGAGATTCGGTTAGAAGACTATCGCCAGACCCAGGGAAAGTTTGATCGCATCCTTTCTGTCGGCATGTTTGAACATGTTGGCTACCGAAACTACCGAACGTTTATGCAGGTAGCCCGCCGCTTGTTGAACGACAATGGCTTGTTTCTTCTGCACACCATCGGCAGCAACGTGGCCTACCAGGGGCGGGATCCCTGGATTGAGCGCTACATTTTCCCCAACTCGATGCTGCCCTCGCCTCATCTGATTACTGCAGCCTTTGAGGGCTTATTTGTGCTGGAAGACTGGCACAATTTTGGGATCAATTACGTGGCCACCTTAAAAGCCTGGCACGCCAATTTCGAGCAGGCATGGCCAAAATTAGCCGACCGCTACGATGAGCGCTTTCGCCGCATGTGGCGGCTCTATCTCCTGATGAGTGCCGGTAGCTTCAAGGCTCGGGCCAGCCAACTTTGGCAACTGGTCCTCTCACCACGGGGAGTAAGTGGCGGCTATCGCTCGGTGCGGTAACGACAGTCCCAAAAGTTTGCAGGTGCCCCTGCGCCCTCGCTGAGTGGGGGTGTTATGATGAGTTTGATTATCATTCTCACTCTAGACAAGCTGAGGGATGCCCGCAGCTCTGCAGCAAAAAATTGTCAATCGCTTCCAGAAGGCCAAGACCTCGCGGCAGAAGTATGAGCTTCTCCTAGCCTATGCCAAGCGCCTGCCACCCTTTCCCGAAGCGGAGAGGAAGGAGGAGAACCTAGTCAGAGGTTGCGCTTCGCGGGTGTGGCTGGCCACCGAGTTTAGGGAGGGCAAGGTCTACATCCAAGGGGATGCCGATGCTCAGTTGGTCAAGGGTTTGGTGGCCATTGTGGTGGAGGGGCTAAGTGGCCTAGCGCCGGAAGAGATTTTGGGGGTTTCCCCAGAGTTTGTGCGGGAGATGGGCCTCAATTTCAGCCTTAGCCCTTCCAGGAGCAACGGTCTGGTGAGCATGTTTTCGATGCTGCGGCAGAGGGCCTTGGCTTTTGGGAAGTCAGTTGCTTCCAGCTCTGCTGTCTCTGTTGTCTTGTGAGGTATTCAGGCTCATGACTGATCAAGCTAACTCTATCCGTTCGGCTCGACCGGTGCGATCGCTGGTCTCGCTGCTGGCCGCCCTCTCGGTCGGGATCCTGGGAAGCCTGCAGATGCGCCAAGAAGAGTCCCGGGCCCAGCAGGGATCCAGCCCCCCAAAGGTGGTGACCACGATTTTGCCGATAACGCAATTTACCCGTGCTGTGGCCGGGGATCGGGCAGAAGTCACGCCACTCCTTCCCCCTCAGATGGGGCCGCACGATTTTCAGGCTCGACCTGAGGAGGTTCGTTTGCTGGCTCAGGCGGATGTGCTGGTGATCAACGGGTTGGGTATGGAAACGTTTTTGGAAGGGTTGATCGCCAGCGCTGGGAACCCCCAATTGCAAATCGTTGACAGCAGCGAAGGGATCCCAACTTTGCGGGCTGAGGAGCCAGAGCATGGGCACTCCCACGGTCACGGCCATGGACACTCTCATGGACACAGTCACGGCCATTCTCACGGGCATGGCCATGGCCACTCTCATGGGCACAGCCACGGCGAGTTTAACCCCCACATTTGGCTGGATCCCAGGCGGGCCATTCAGCAGGTGGAAAATATTCGTGATGGCCTCATCTCTGTAGATCCGGCGGGGGCAGAGATCTACCAGGCCAATGCGGCTGCTTTTATCGAGAAGCTCAAGGCTTTGGATGAGGAGATCGAGCAGCGCTTGGCTCCCTTTGCCGGCAGAAAGTTTGTAGTTTTCCACAACTTTGCCCCCTACTTTGCCGAGCGCTACAACCTCAAGGCTGAGTTTTTGGTGGAGATCCCAGAGGCCAATCCTTCTCCAGAAGATGTGCGACGGGTGATGGAGACGGTGCGGGAGTCGGGCCTGAAGACCATCTTGGTGGAACCTCAGGTGGGAGACAACAACCCCTTCCAGATCTTGGCCAGGGATTTGGGGGTGGAAGTGCGGGTTTTCGATCCCATCGAGACTGCCGGCCCTGAGGGGATCGAGCCGGAATATTACCTGACCATCATGCGGCAAAACGTGGAGAACCTGGTCTCCGCCTTTGAGAAGGAGACGGCCTTCCTGCCCCTGCAATTGCCGCTGCTGGGCCAAGCTGCTCTCGAACACCTGCTGGCGAGGGGGCGATGATCTCCTGCTCCGGCGAGGTTGTCCTGCGCGTCGAGGGGCTGACGGTCTATCGGGGATCCCAGTTGGCGGTGCAAAATGTGTCGTTTGAGCTGAGGGCGGGATCCCATACGGCCATTGTCGGCCCCAATGGCGCTGGCAAAAGTACCTTGGTGCAGGCCATCTTGGGGATCCTGCCGCGGCAGTGCGGCTCGGTTTGGATTCTGGGAGAGCCGGTGTGCCTGTCCGGTTATTTGCCCCCCTCGGTGCGGCAGCAGGTGGCTTACGTGCCCCAACGTTTTCAGTTCAATCCTGGGATCCCCATGGTGGTGGAGGAGTTTGTGGCTTTGGGTTGGGGGGCGTTGCAACCCCGCTGGCCCTGGCAGCAGCGCTCTGCTCGGCAGCAGGCGGTGCAAGAGGCGCTGGAACGAGCCGGCGCATCCCACCTGTCCTCCAAGGCTCTGGGCCAGCTCAGCGGCGGGGAGCTGAAACGGGTGCTGTTGGCCTATTGCTTGGCTTGGCCGCGGCGGCTGCTTATCCTCGACGAGGCACCGGCAGGCTTAGATACGCTCAGCGAGGGGGAGTTTTACCGGCTCTTGGAAGAGCTGCGCCAATCTCTGGGCTGGGCCATTTTGCAGATCTCCCATGATCTGGAAATGGTGTCTTGCTATTGCGACCGCGTGCTGTGCCTCAACCAATCCCTCATCTGCCAGGGATCCCCCCAGGTGGCTTTGGCACCAGAAGTGCTGAGCCGGGTTTATGGGCCTGTTCGCGACAGCGGTGCGGAGCACCATTTTGTCCGCTACATCCACCGTCAGTAAACTACCCGACCCTGACTGCTTCGC
>NZ_JANSHS010000005.1:0-5938 GCF_047461695.1 Synechococcus sp. R6-7 | reverse complement strand
AGCTTATTATTGACTAGAGTCATGCTCTATTGCACAGCTCAAAGCGGCCCTCGTCGGGCATATGCTCGAAGAATGTGTTAGGCGTCAGAGGAGCAGCGACAGCCTGGATCACAGATATAACCCCTGGTCATTCGTCAGTGGTGCGGAGCGCATTGGGGGCATCCTAACCCCGCCAGCGGGCTTTTGGAGCATCCTGTGAATAGCTCTCAGGGTGCTTGCACGGGCGGTGGGTTGTTGCGCAAAAACGGCTGTACGGCTACAAATCCCAACCCAAACGATCCAATGACTAAGACGACTGCAGCGGCCATCCAAAGTACGGCAGAGCCCTGGGATCCGTGATGTTGCTCCCGTACCCGCTGATAAATGCCGGTGGAATAGGCTGAGGAGTCTGCCTCGCCGAGATAGGGATCCGGGCCGCCCCTATCCTGCATCAACTCGTCCAGGGAAGGAACCTGGTAGCCAGTGCGGGGGTAGGGCTCGGCAGAGGTGTGGGTGGAAGGGTGGCGAAGGGAATCAAAGGAGGACGGGGCAAAGCCGTTGGATGAGAAGGAGGGGGTCTCGTTGCGGGCCTGTCGGCGCTTGAGGCGATTCAAAAAATCGTAGCTGGGAGGGGCTTCCGGTTGGCCGGGATTGGCAGTCGGGCTGTTCTGTTGGAAAGAGGCTTCAGAAGCTGCAGCAACTTGGGCAGCCTGGCCATTTGCGTCAGCAAGCCGTAGGCTGATTTGCTGCAGGCGCTTCAGGGTGTGGCCCAATTGCCCCTGGAACTCTCGGGTGATGGCAGCGAGCTCTCCAGACAACTGCTGATGCAGAGCGCGCAGGTGCTGGTTTTCCGAGGAAAGCAGGCTTACCTGCTGACGGGCAGACTCCAACTCTTCGGCCACTTGTTGATACAACTGAATCGGCACCACCCCTGGCCCCGTCTCCATTGCGGCAGGGGAGCGAAAGCCACTGGGGTTACTGTTGCTGTTGCGAGCGCCAGAGGGGCTAGAACCCCGAAAACCGTATTGCATAAATTGGGATCGACTCGGAAGGACAGGGGGCTGGGACAGCTTGACACAGAGGGATCCAAGATATCAGGGATCTCCAAGGATAGTGCTGAACACCGGCAATCTAAAGGCGTGCAGCTCTAGCTTTAGTGTAAGCCGCGATTGCTACCCCAAGCATACCGCTAAGCCTTTGGAATGGGCGATCTCTTCACAGCAATTTTTCCCGCCCACAAGCGCCATTTCCCCGCTGCTTCCAGGGAGGGCCGGCTTGCGCTGTCGTTCCCACGTCACGAATACTCTCCCACCAAGTCTGGAGAACCAGGAGATTCGGAATTTGAGGCAGAGGAGTCCTGCAGCAGCCGCTCCAGATCCCGTCGCAGAGGTGGTTCCAACTGTTCCAGCTCATTGACAAAGTCTTTTATACCCTGAAACTGGCGATAAACGGAGGCAAAGCGCACGTAGGCCACCTCACTTAGGTGTTGCAGGCGCTCCAGCACCATCTCGCCGATGCGCAGGCTGGTTACCTCTTGGGCATCTTCCAATTGCAGTTTTTCTTCGATCTCATTGACCAGCTCTTCCATCTGTCTGACGGTGACGGGGGTTTTTTGGCAGGCACGCATCACCCCTTGCAGGATCTTGTTGCGGTTGAAACTTTCGCGGGATCCATCCCGTTTAATGACCATGATGGGCATGAACTCGATGCGCTCATAGGTGGTGAAGCGGTAGCCACAGGACATGCATTCTCGCCGCCGCCGCACACTCTGGCCACCTTCTGCCGAACGAGATTCCAAAACTCGGATTTCTTGTTTGCTGCAGCGGGGACATTTCATGGCTTGCAGTCCTTACAAAGCGACAGGTGGGTAGGAGGGTGCCTCAATTTTACCGGATGCTTAATCTTCTGGTGCTTAGACAGATTGCAAATGAGATGGACTCTGTTCGTCGAGTGCAGATTGCAAGGGATCCCACCAAGCAGCGGCTTGCGCCTGGATCTGGGCCTTCAGCTCCGGTTCCATGCGATCCAAATGGATCAATACCCATTTCATTCTGCCCAAGGGGGCTAAGAGGGATCGCTGACGCAACAGGAAGTCCCAATACAACGTATTGATGGGGCAGGCTTGTTTGCCAACCTTTTCGCTGGGATTGTAGCGGCAATGACGGCAGTAGTCACTCATTTTGCGGATGTACTGAGCAGAGGCGGCATAGGGTTTGGTGGAGAGCATGCCCCCATCGGCAAAAAGGCCCATGCCGATGACGTTGGGCTGCATCACCCAGTCGTAGCTGTCGATAAACACATCCTGAAACCACGCTTCCACTGCCTGGGGTTGGATGCCGCTGATGAGGGCGAAATTGCTGAGCACCATTAGCCGCTGGATGTGGTGGGCATAACCATGACGGCGAATTTGATCCAGGGTGTGCTGCAGACAGGCCATGTCGGTTTTGCCCGTCCAAAAAAACTCTGGCAGGGGTCGCTGGTGGCCAAAAAAGTTGTTCTGGGCATAGCCGTTGGGCATTTGGTATTCGTAGAAGCCGCGCATGTACTCCCGCCAGCCCAGGATCTGGCGGATGAAGCCTTCGGCGGAGGGCAGGGGGATCCCGCCGCGATGGTAGGCTTGTTCGACGGCAGCGATGACTTCGTGGGGGGTGAGCAGGCCCAAGTTGAGGTAGGGAGAAAGCAGCGAGTGGAAAAGGAAGTCTTCCCCGGCTTGCATGGCGTCTTGCCAGGGGCCGAAGTGGGGCAGGCGCTCGTGAATGAAATGATCAAGCACTTGCAGGGCTTGGGCGCGGGTGACGGCCCAGCCAAATCCTTCTAAGGATCCGAAGTGATGGCCGTAGTGTTGCCTAACTTTTGCGATGACAGCCTGGGTAATGGCATCGGGGGAAAAGGTGAGGGGCTGGGGGTAGCGCATTCCGGGTTTGGGGGGATGGCGGTTTTCCCGGTCGTAGTTCCAGCGCCCGCCCAGGGGCTTGGGGCCATCCATGAGAATGCGGAAGCGTCTTCGCCCTTCGCGGTAAAAGTCTTCCAGAAGCAGGCGCTTGCGGCCTGAGGCCCAGTCGATAAATTGACGAGTACTCCAGAGGAAGTGGTTGTTTTCCAAGATCAGGAGGGGGCAAGGGAGGGTGGATCTCAGCTTTTCTATTTCATCTCGGACGGGAATATCGGCGGGCTGCATGAGGCGGATCTGCTGCAGTTGATGCTGCTTGGCCCAGGTTTGCAGGGGCTCGGCATAGCTGTCGGCTTCCACGTAGGTGACCGGGTAGCCCCGCTGTTGCAGTTCTTGGGCAAAGTGACGCATGGCCGACCAGACCAGCACCAGTTTCTGCTGATGGTGGTTGCGGGAGCTGGCCCACCGGTGAGATTCGATGAGAATGACGGGAACTCGGTCTGGGGATAGGGTCGAGAGGGAAGCGAGGGCGGATTGCTGTGGGTGGAGTTGATCCGCAAGGATCCAAACCCCTTCTGGGCCGGCAGATGGAGCGATCATGGGATGCTGAAGCTCTCGGTCTATGGGAGGAGCGCTGAGAATGACACAGGTTGAGTTTAGCTCTGGGGGGCAAGGCCAGGTGGCAGTTGCAAGGGATCCCAATGTCTGCTGAATCTCTGCGGATTGTTTTCAAAGCATGAACGGTACAGACGAGGAGAGAGAGACATTGCCGGAGAGACCCCACAGGCCGGGGATCCCTTTCCTGCGGTGGTGGGCCGGGCTGGGGATGGTGGCCCTGCTGCTGCTGGTGATCTGGAACTGCACGGATCCCTTGCCGCCGGCCTGGGATGAGGCGCAGCATTTGTTGCAGGCGCAGGCGTTTGGGCTTCACCTGCAGCGGTTTCGCTGGGATGGGCTGTGGGGGCAGCAGTTTTTGCATTTGAACCAGCGCTACCCCCCTTTGGCCTATTGGCTGGGGATCCCCTTGGCGGCTCTGCATCCCTTCAGCCGGGCGGACGGGCAGTTGCTCAACTTGGTGTTGCTGGGGGTTCTGGTTCTGGCAACCCAGCGGCTGGGACAGCGGGTCTATCGCTCTGGGGAAGTGGGCTGGCTGGCGGCGGCGCTGCTGCTCCTCTATCCGGGGATCACGGCTTTGGCCCACGTGTACATGTTGGAGTTGCCGCTGGTGGTGGCGGTGACGCTGGCGTTTTGGGCGCTGTGGGCCTATGGGGAGAAGCCTTCCTGGCGGGGGGCGGTGGGGGTGGGGGCGGGGGTGGCGGCGGTGCTGCTCACCAAGTGGACAGGGGTGCTGTTTTTGCTGCTGCCTTTGGTGGGGATCCCGCTGTTGCCGGGCAAGAGGATCCCTTGGTTGGTGCGGCTGGCCCATCTGACCTTGGGCATGGGCGTGGCGCTGCTTTTGTGCTGGCCTTGGTACAGGGCCAATTGGCTGTTTGTGCTCAGCAATGGGTGGGCTTACGCCGAGACTGCCCACTACTACATCACTTGCCCAGCGGGATCCCTGTGCTGGTGGACTGCCTACTTGCGCCTTTTGCCCCTGCAGATGAGCCCTTTTTTGTGTGGGTTGCCGCTGCTGAGCGGGTGGGGATCCCTGGACAGGCGAGAGGCAGTCTTGTGGGCCACCTACGGTTCCGGCTACCTTCTCTACACCCTGGTGGACATCAAAGATGTGCGCTTCACCCTACCCCTGCTGCCCCTCTTGGCCGTGTTATCAGCAGGCGGGATCCAAAAGGCTTGCCGGTGGTTGGAGGAACGCTGGGGTGCGTGGGCTTTGCAAAGGGGAGTCTGTGCAGGGCTAGTTCTGGGCTGCTTGGCCTTGGCCAATTTGGGTCGGCCCCTCACCCCAGGGGTGGCCCCTCTGTGGACGGGGATCCAGATGCGCTGGCAGGGGAAGCACCCCACGCAGGAGCTGACCCAGTGGATCCAATCCTTGATCCAGCCAGGTTTGACCACCACGTTGGGAGTTCTCCCCAATACAGAGCTGATCTCTTCCGAAACCCTCACCTACTTAGCAGCTCTCCAGCGCTGGCCGGTTACATTCCGCGCTGCCGGGCAAACCCCCTGGCCGGAGCTGGAGCTCTCCTTGCTGGATGGGTTTGTGGATGCCGAAGGGGAACAGGGAATTATTGGCCCTTATGGCCCGACTAAGGAGCAGATCCGGCAGCACCTGCGCAGCAGCCCAGACTGGCGACAAGATCCGGCGGTGGAGTTGCCTACCTTGGGTCGGCTGCACACTTACTTCCCTCGCTTTTCAAAGGTGACGGTACAGGAGTGGCCTCTTGAAGCTGAGGAGGTGGAGCTGGTGGAGGTTGAGGCGCTGTTGGAGCTGGGGATCCCCGCCTGGAAGTTACGCTGGCAAGGCCCAGCTCAGAACTTGGCCCAGACGCTGGTTTGGGCGCGGCTGGAAGATGGGCAAGGACGGGTTTTGGAGAAGCGGGCCTGGGTGCTGGGGCAGAATCGCCTGCAGCTCAACTCAACAGGCGGCTGGCTGGTGGAAGAGATCTTGACGCTGCCCATAACCGACTTCCCAAGAGGTGGCCTTCTCCACCTGGAATGGCAGTCGCTCAAAGGGATCCGCCATTCCCTACACCAATCCTGGAGAGGATCCCTGTCGAGCTTCCCGAAGGAGGGATCCCCCCTTGTAACGGATCCCTTGTTTCCTCTCCGCAGGGCGGCCAGAGCTGCCGCTGTTGGGGATCTGCAGGCCCTCTCCCTTTACCTCAATGCCTGGACAACCCTGCAATACCCGACTTTTTTGACGGATCCAGATCGCATCCTGGTACGGCAACTGCTGGAGGGGGAACGGCAACAGGCTGCTGCCCAAGGCCAACCGAGCCAGCAAATCCAAAGCCACTACCAACTGGGCTTGATGTTGGCGGCGCTGTTACAACCAGAAGCAGCTCAGTTGCATTTTCAACAGATCGTCGAGCTGGATCCGGAAGACGAGTGGGCGCGGGCTTACCTGGGGTTTTTGCGAGTATTGTTCACTCACGACTTTGAGGGGATCCGGGG
>NZ_JANSHS010000004.1:0-12965 GCF_047461695.1 Synechococcus sp. R6-7 | reverse complement strand
CTGGTAGAGCAGAGCAGGCCCAGGGCTACTAAAAGCCTACTCTGTATCGCTAAAGCGGTACGGAGTCGGGTAGTTTACTTGCCACACCTTCCGCCATAGTTTTGCCACTCATCTCCTGCAAAACGGCTACGACATCCGCACCGTCCAAGAATTGTTGGGCCACAAAGATGTCAAAACCACCATGATTTACACCCATGTGCTGAATAAAGGCGGGCGCGGGGTGAGAAGTCCATTGGATCCTTAGAAGGGGACGCTCTCTGGGGAAGGGATCCTCTTCCCCTTTACAGTACCTCAGCGATCATTGCGAATTATTACGACCTTGCCGCCATGCTCCCAGCAGGGATCCGTTTCTCTGGTAGAACGGGAAACAGACAATAGGGGATCCTGCCTATCGCGTCAGCGGGACGGAGTCCTTTCCCCAGTTCACCCCATCTTTTGCATTGCACGACGGAGAGCGACCGCATGTTTACTCTGGTTAAGCCCATCACCCGCCACGTTACCCCTGCCGAGGTGGGGGATCGCCGCCTGATGAAGGTGGTGTACGTGGTGTTGGAGCCGCAATATCAGAGTGCCCTGACGGCGGCTGCGCAGCGCATCAATGCCCACAACTCCAAGCTGGCGGTGGAGCTGGCCGGCTACTTGGTGGAGGAGCTGCGGGATCCCGCGGGCTATGAGGCTTTTCGGCGGGATCTGGAAACGGCCAATGTCTTTATTGGATCCTTGATCTTCATCGAGGACATTGCCCAGAAGGTGGTGCAGGCGGTAGAACCCCTGCGGGAACGGCTGGATGCGGTGGTGGTGTTTCCCTCCATGCCGGAGGTGATGCGCCTGAACAAGATGGGATCCTTTTCTATGGCGCAGCTGGGACAGTCCAAGAGCGCCATTGCCCAGTTCATGCGCAAGCGCCAGCAGGGATCCAACTTCCAGGAGGGGATGCTGAAGCTGCTGCAGACGCTGCCCAAGGTGCTGAAGTATCTGCCCTTCGACAAGGCGCAGGATGCCCGCAACTTCATGCTCAGCTTTCAGTATTGGCTGGGGGGATCCCGCGAGAACCTGGAGAACTTTTTGCTGATGCTGGCGGATCGCTACCTGCCGGGGATGCGGGGGCAGCTCTCCTTTGCCGAGCCGGTCACCTACTTGGAGATGGGCATCTGGCACCCCTTGGCGCCGCAGATGTTTGCCAGTCTGGCGGAGTATTTGGATTGGTACAACGCCCGCGAGGATCTGCCGCAGGACGTGAAGGATCCCTTGGCTCCCTGCGTGGGGTTGGTGTTGCAGCGCACCCACCTGGTGACGGGGGATGATGCCCACTACGTGGCCATGGTGCAAGAGCTGGAGTCGCGCGGGGCGCGGGTGGTGCCGGTGTTTGCCGGGGGTCTAGATTTCTCCAAGCCAGTGAACGAGTTTTTCTGGAACGCGCAGAAGACAGCGCCCATTGTGGATGTGGTCGTGTCGCTAACCGGGTTTGCCCTGGTGGGAGGGCCGGCGCGGCAGGATCACCCCAAGGCGGTGGAAGCGCTGCAACGGCTGAATCGCCCCTACATGGTGGCGCTGCCCTTGGTGTTTCAATCGACGGAGGAATGGGCTGCCAGCGACCTGGGGCTGCACCCGGTGCAGGTGGCTCTGCAGATTGCCATTCCCGAGCTGGACGGGGCCATTGATCCCATCATCCTCTCAGGGCGGGACGCGGCCACCGGCAAAGCTCACGCAATGCAGGATCGGATCGAGCTGATCGCGGCGCGGGCCATTAAATGGGCCAATTTGCGGCGCAAGCCCAAGCTGGAGAAGAAGATCGCCATCACCGTCTTCAGCTTCCCACCGGACAAAGGCAATGTGGGGACAGCAGCCTACTTGGATGTATTTGCCTCTATTCACCGGGTGATGCAGGCCCTGGCCCACAACGGCTATGACCTCGGCCCCGAGCTGCCCAAAACCCCGCAGGAGCTGATGGAGTCCATCCTGCACGATCCCCAGGCCCAGTACGCCAGCCCGGAGCTGAATGTGGCCGCCAAACTGTCGGTGCGGGAGTACGAGGCGCTGACACCCTACGTGAAAGCCATCGAGCAATACTGGGGGCCAGCGCCGGGGCACCTGAATACCGATGGGCAAAACCTGCTCATCTACGGCAAGCACTTTGGCAATGTGTTCATCGGGGTGCAGCCCACCTTCGGCTATGAAGGGGATCCCATGCGGCTGCTTTTTTCCAGGTCAGCCAGCCCCCACCACGGCTTTGCTGCCTACTACACCTACCTGGAGAAAGTGTGGGGGGCGGATGCGGTGTTGCACTTTGGCACCCATGGATCCCTGGAGTTTATGCCGGGCAAGCAGATCGGCATGTCGGGCGAGTGCTATCCGGATAATCTAATTGGATCCCTGCCCAACCTGTACTACTACGCCGCCAACAACCCCAGTGAGGCCACTATTGCCAAGCGGCGGGGCTACGCCTGCACCATCAGCTACCTGACGCCGCCGGCAGAAAACGCCGGCCTCTACAAGGGGCTGCAAGAGCTGCGGGAGATGATCGGCTCCTACCAAACCCTGCGGGAGGGGGCGCGGGGCATCGCCATCGTCAACGCCATCTGCGACAAGGCGCGGCTGGTGAACCTGGACAAGGATGTGGAGTTGCCCCAGGGGGACGCCGCCCAGTTGAGCTTGGAAGAGCGGGACAGGGTGGTGGGCAAGCTCTACGCCCAGCTGATGGAGATCGAGTCGCGGCTGTTGCCCTGTGGTCTGCACGTCATTGGAGCGCCCCCCACAGCAGAGGAGGCGATTGCCACCCTGGTGAGCATTGCCAGCATCGACCGCCCGGAAGAAGGGATCCTGGGTCTGCCGCGCATTCTTGCCCAAAGCCTGGGCCGGGACATCGACGAGATCTACCGCAACCGGGATCGGGGACACCTGGCGGATACGGAGCTGCTGGATCGCATCAACAAGGCCTGCCAGAAGGCGGTGGCGGCGCTGGTGCAGGAGCAGACCGACGCCCAGGGCCGGGTCGCGCGGGTGGCCAAGCTCAACTTTTTCAACATGGGCCGGCAAGCCCCCTGGTTGGCAGTCCTAAAAGAAGCGGGCTACCCCCAGGTGGATCCGGATCTTTTGAAGCCCTTGTTTGAATTTCTGGAGGAGTGCCTCAAGCAAATTACGGCAGATTATGAGCTGGGATCCCTGCTGCGGGCCTTGGAAGGGGAGTACATTTTGCCGGGGCCGGGGGGGGATCCCATCCGCAACCCCAATGTGTTGCCGACAGGGCGCAACATCCACGCTTTGGATCCCCAGTCTATCCCCACGGCAGCCGCGATTAAGTCTGCGGAGATCGTGGTGGAACGGCTGCTGGCCCGCGAGATGAGCAGCAACGGCGGCAAGTACCCGGAGACCATCTCGGTGGTGCTCTGGGGCACCGACAACATCAAGACCTATGGGGAATCCCTGGCGCAGGTGCTGTGTTTGCTGGGGGTGCGACCCAAACCCGATGCCCTGGGGCGGGTGAACAAGGTGGAGCTGATCCCCTTGGAGGACCTGGGCCGTCCCCGAATCGATGTGGTGGTGAACTGCTCTGGGGTATTCCGGGATCTGTTTGTTAACCAGATGGATCTGATCGACCGGGCGGTAAAGCTGGCGGCCACGGCCAACGAGCCCCTGGAGCTGAACTTCGTGCGCAAGCACGCCCTGCAGCAGGCAGAAGAGCTGGGGCTGACCCTGGAACAGGCGGCGACGCGGGTCTTTTCCAACGCTTCCGGATCCTACTCCGCCAACATCAACCTGGCGGTGGAAAACAGCTCTTGGGAAGATGAAAGCGAGCTGCGGGAGATGTACCTATCCCGCAAGTCCTTTGCCTTTGGCTCGAATCTGCCCAACCAGCAGATGCGACAGCTTTTTGAAGCCAGCTTGAAGACGGTGGATGTGACCTTCCAGAACCTGGACTCCTCGGAGATCAGCCTGACCGATGTCAGCCACTACTTCGACGCGGATCCCACCAAGCTGGTGCAGAGCCTGCGCCCCGACGGCAAGGCCCCCTCGGCCTACATGGCAGATACCACCACGCCCAACGCCCAGATCCGCACCCTGAGCGAAACCATCCGTCTGGACGCCCGCACCAAGCTCCTCAACCCCAAGTGGTATGAGGGGATGCTCAAGCACGGCTACGAAGGGGTACGGGAGATCGCCAAGCGGCTGGTCAACACCTCCGGCTGGTCAGCTACGGCAGGCGCGGTGGACAACTGGATCTACGAGGAAACCAACGAGACTTTCATCAAGGACGAGGCGATGCGGCAGCGCTTGATGAACCTCAATCCCCACTCCTTCCGGCGCATTGTCGGATCCCTGCTGGAGGTGCATGGGCGTGGCTACTGGCAGACTTCCCAGGCCAATATCGAGCGTCTGCAGGAGCTGTACCAGGAAGTGGAAGACCGAATCGAGGGGGTGGAGTAATTAATATGGTTGTTTCAGGTTAGCGTGAGACGTCTGGGCTACTGTTCGCGCCAGCGGGACGGAGTCCTTAGACCTTACGTGAAGTCGGCAAAAGCTGCAACCATGGCCGGATCCTTGCCCAGGGCTTCTGAAGCAGCAGTGGATCCTGCCAAGTTCGTTGATTACTCTATGAATCCAGCTAATCCTGGAAATCAAGGCAAGTGGATTGCCTTTGCAGAGCTTGGCTATGATGTCAGTACACCAGAGGGAAGAAGGGTGGGATTTGCTCACATTCTGCAACAGGTTACTGCTGCTCTGCCTTGCGCCTTAGCCGGGGATCCGTTTCCAACACCCTATGGAAGCCGCTATCGAGTCAAGATTGAAATTTTGGGCCTCAATCAGAAAAAAGGCACTTTAGTGACCGTGTGGCAGGTTGATAAGGAAAGTTTAATCCCTCGTTTGGTCACCAATTGGCTAGAGGTACACAATGATGAGTAAAACCACTTCTAGAATCAAGCCATACAGTAGAGTCAAAACTGTGGCAGATGTCAAGGAGTATTTCAGCGAGACCACTATTCCTGCTGGAACTCAGGGATCCATTGTGGAATGTTACTCAGATCCCACTGAAGGCTATGCGGTTGATTTAGCGGTTCCGGATTTGAGCTTGGTAGGAGGTTTTCGATATTTTAATCTCATTCTTTTTCCCGATCAGTTTGAAGTCATAGATCCCGAAACATGAAGTATCCAATGTTGAATGGACGTTCCCTCTACCCCACCAATCCGGCCCAGCGTAGGTAGCCCTCCACCAGTTGGGATCCGGCTAGAGCGGCTACCCCTCCGCCCATAGCCAAGTAGGGGCCGAAGGGGATGGGCTTTCCCAGGCGGGCCCGCCCCTTGGTCATGGCCAGCAAGCTAGCCAGCAGGCCAAACCCGGAACCCAAAAGAAGGGCCACCACCACCCCCTGCCGGCCCAACCACATGCCGATCAGGGCCAACAGCTTGCCATCTCCCCCGCCCATAGCCTCCCGCCCCAAGACCCAACGGGCCAAGAGGCCAATGCCCTCCAGCAGCCAGAGGCCCAGCACAGCTCCCGCAATCCCTTCCACCAGTGACAGGCCTGTAGCGGCCAGGGATCCGGATCCCTGGAGCCACGGCAGAGCCAGGCGGGCCAAAAGCCCCACCACCAGGCCTGAACGGGTCAGCTCCTCCGGCAGCAAAAAGGTATCCAGATCGATGAGCGCCAGGGCCAACAGCCAGCTCAACAAGATGCAGGTGAGGATCCCTTGGGCAGAAAACCCCAAAGCGCCGATGCTGAGGGCAAACAGGCCCATTGTCAACGCCTCAACGGCAGGGTAGCGCCAGCTAATCTGCGCTCCACAATGGCGGCAGCGACCGCGCAGCAACAACCAGCCTAGGATGGGAATGTTCTCCGTCGGGCCCAGCGGCGTCTTGCAGCTTGGACAATGGGATCCGGGATAGAGCAGAGAAAGGCCCTGCGGCAGACGATAGACCACCACATTTAAGAAGCTGCCCACACAGGCCCCCAGCACCAGTACCAGCACCCAGGCCAACAGGCGCAGCTCCCAGATTCTGTTGGCGTCGGCGCTGCTCAGCCACATCATGCTCAGCCACATCATGTGAGCGTTGTGCAGTAGGGGAGAATCTCGAGCATGGCAGCCATTCCCATCGCGTCGGCAGGACGGAGTCCCTAAAGGCAGAAAAAGGAAGGATCTGCTCTGTCAGCGTAGCTCCTTGTGCCTCACCGCAGCGGCTCCAATTGCTGCAGCGGAATAAAAGTTTCCTGGGGCAGCAGGATGGGGAACTCGGAAAAGATCAGATCCCCTCGCAGGGTACGGCGGTGGATGACTACCCCCCGCGGAGGTTGCTCCAGCACTTCCGGTCGATACTGCAGATGAAATTGATAAATCTGGCGAGCCGCTTGAAGCAGAGCGCTGTCCATGAGCTGTTTTCCTTGCCAAATTCACAACTACCCTAACGACATTCCCATCGCGTCGGCGGGACGGAGTCTTTAGACCTTTTGGGATCCCCAAAGTTCTGTCTGCCATCCCTCAGACTTTTTTAGAACGGTTAAGGCTTCTGAAAAGCCGAGGATCCCCTGAGCCGAACACCTGCTGCTTCCCAAAAGACAAGTCACCCGCCCCCGCCAGCCTAAACTTAGGATATCGCCGCCGAGGACTTATGGGTCACCTCCGCCCACTCAATTCTCGATGTCTGTCCAGGAATGGAGGCCATAGAGCACTCTGGAGTTGTCGGCAGCCAGCCTAAGACAGTTTGATGTCAGGGCTGGGGGAGATCAAATCTGGGCCAATGCTGTAGGAAGAGCCGCGGTAACTGGGTTTGGGGTTGAGCTTGTCTTGAAAGCGGGTGATGATCTGGATGGTGCGCTGTACATCCGCCGGAAAGATCACCACCAGGTCTCCGGGTTCGGCTTTCTCCAGAGCGGTTTCGATAGCAGTAGCCTCATCCAAGATTTCCTGCAGACGATCCCCTGCCTTTTCCTGTTCCCAACCCTGCCGGATTAGGGCGGCCACCTCGCCTGGTTCCCGTCCTCGCCGGTCATCATCTTCTTTGACAATGGCTCGGTCGAACATGCGCGCTGCCAGGACTCCCAACTCTCGTAGGTCGCTGTTGCGCCGATCCCCAGGCCCGCCGATGACCCCAATTTTTCGTTGGCAATCCCAGCGCTCCAGGGTACTTTGAATGGCTTCGTAACCTGCTGGGTTGTGGGCATAGTCCACCAACACCTGGTAGCCCCCTACATCAAACAAGTTGAGGCGACCGGGGGTCTGGGCTACAGAACTGGTGAAGGTGCCCAGCGCCATGCGGATGTCGTCGATGGAAACCCCGTGCAGGAAGGCTGCCAAGGTGGCGGCCAGCACATTTTGGATCATGAAGCTGGCTTTGCCAGAGAGGGTGAGGGGAATGTTGCTGACATCTTCGATGCGCAGTTTCCAGCCCCGTTTCAAAATGGAGATGTGGCCCTCTTCATAGACAGCCGCCGTGCCCCCGGAAGCAATGTGCTTTTGAATGAGGGGATTTTCCGGGTTCATACTGAAGTAGGCCACCGTCGCCTTAACATTGGCGGCCATGGCTGCCACCAGGCCATCGTCGGCATTCAGGACGGCGTAGCCCCGCTCGTGTACCGCTTCCACCAAGACGGATTTGACGCGGGCCATGTCTTCCAGGGTTTCGATATCCCCTAACCCCAAGTGATCTGAGGTTACGTTGAGCACCACGCCAATATCGCATTCCGGAAACCCCAGCCCCTCTCGCAAAATGCCGCCTCGCGCCGTTTCCAGCACCGCCACTTCTACGGTGGGATCCCTGAGCACCAGGCGGGCGCTGTGGGGGCCGGTCATGTCTCCCTTGGCAATTTGATGGTTTTGGATGTAAACGCCGTCGGTGGTGGTGAAGCCGACCCGCTTGCCGATGCCTTTGAGGATGTGGGCGATCAGGCGGGTGGTGGTGGTTTTGCCGTTGGTGCCGGTGACGGCCAGGATGGGGATGCGGGTGTGGCTGCCGGGGGGAAAGAGCATGTCGATGATGGGCTCAGCCACATTGCGCGGGATCCCTTCGCTGGGGGCCAGGTGCATGCGCAAACCCGGAGAAGCGTTCACCTCGACAATGCCGCCACCGGTTTCGTTGACGGGCTGGGCAATGTCCGGGCAGATGAGGTCGATGCCCGCCACATCCAGGCCGATGATCTGAGCTGCCCGTTCGGCAATGAAGGCGTTGTAGGGATGGATGATATCGGTGCAATCGACGGCGATGCCGCCGGTGCTCAGGTTGGCGGTGGATTTGAGGGTGCAATGTTCTCCTTTGGGCAGCACCGTATCCAGGGTGTAGCCTTTGCTTTCGAGGATACGCAGGGTCATGTCATCAACGCTAATTTGGGTCAGCACGTTTTCGTGGCCAAACCCCCGCCGCGGATCCCTGTTGACTTCGTCGATCAGCTCTTGAATGGTGGAGCGGCCATCTCCCACCACATAGGCTGGGATCCGTTTGGCCACAGCCACCAGCTTGTTGTTGATCACCAGCAGGCGGTAGTCATCCCCCACCAGGTGCTTTTCCACCAACACCACATCGGAGTATTGGCTGGCGGCATCGTAGGCGATCTCGGCGGCTTCCAGGCTGGTGATGTTGACGGTGATGCCCTTGCCGTGGTTGGCGTTAAGGGGCTTGATCACCACCGGAAAGCCCCCGACATCCTCGATGGTGGCTGCCAACTCGCTGCGGCGACGCACCGTATAGCCCTTGGGCACCGGGATCCCCATGTCCTGCAGCAGCTCTTTGGTGGCCCGCTTGTCGGCGGCCAGGTCGGCGGCAATGATGCTGGTTTTTTCAGTGGTGGTGGCTTCGATGCGCTTTTGGTAGACGCCGTACCCCAGTTGCACCAGGGATCCCTTGTTGAGGCGCAGATAGGGGATCCCGCGCAGGGCGGCCTCGTCCAGCAAAGCTTGGGTGCTGGGGCCGAAGCGGACATTTTCTCGGATCTCTCGCAACTCTTGAATGTCCAGTTCTAGGTCGCGGCGGTAGTCTTCTCCGTCCACCAAAGCCTGACAGAGGTAGACTGCAGCTTTGGCCGCAAAGCGCCCGGCCTCTGCCTCTTGATACTCGAACACGACGTTGTAGGTGCCGGGGGTGGAGGTTTCGCGGGTGCGGCCAAAATCCACTTTCATGCCGGCCAGAGTCTGCAGTTCCAAGGCCACATGCTCCACCACATGGCCCATGAGGGTGCCCTCTTCCACCCGTTGCAAGAATCCCCCATAGCAGCCGCGGGAGCACTGGTGTTCCCACAGTCCCGGCAACAGGGCCTCCAACCTTTCTTTGAAACCCGGGATGGTGTTGGTGGGTCGCTCCTGCAAGTCTTCCAGATCAAGCCGCATTTGAATCAGCTTATGACGACGGATGCTCCAGTAGTTGGGGCCACTGAGAACGCGGATGGATCGGATGCGCATAGGGTCTAGGGGAAACAGCGGGGAAGGGGACAGATAACCTAGGGTCGTTTTAGGGTCGTTTTCAGGATGCCGGCGCAGGAAACTGCCAAGGACTACATCCCGCTGGCGCGACCAGCCCTAATCTACACTCCCTTTGCCAAGGTCGAGAAAGAGTATCCTTTAATACAATTCTTTCGGCAGGCGAGCAAGGTTAAGACAACGCAATGGATCCCGCTTGACCACATCGGTACAGTGGGGGGCAGACGGGTCTGCGGCACATGGAAAGAACCTATCTGCTGGGGTTGGGCTGGATCTTGGGCCTGCTGGTGCGGGCTTGGCCCCAGGCTGCCGGGTGGGGCTGGGGGATCCTGCTGGGATTGGGGCTGGCGGGATCCCTGCTGTGCCGGCGGCAACCGCGTCTGGCCCGCACTTGGCTGGCGATGGGTCTGGTGGGGTGTCTGGCTTGGAATTACCTGGGTTGGCGGCAGCCTTTTCCCGGGCCGACGGATATCAGCCTGTTGGCCCCCCAGCAGCAGATGAACTTGGTGGGCACCGTCCTCTCGGAACCTCGTCCCACCCGCAGCGAACGGCGGCAATTTTGGCTGAGAGCAGAGCAGGTGCTCAACGCCGACTCCACGGCCCGCCAGGTCAGCGGCAAGCTCTACGTCACCACCGGCCCTGAGGCCCTCCAGGACAAGGATCTCCACCCCAACCAACGGGTGCGCCTGACGGGATCCCTGTACCTTCCCAGTCCGGCCTTGAACCCGGGCAGCTTTGATTTTCAAGCCTACCTGCAGCGCCAGGGGGCTTTTGCCGGCTTCAGCGCCCGTGAGGTGATCCTGCAGCCGGGGGGAAGAGGTTGGGGGGGCTGGGTGTTGCGGCGGCGGGTGCGAGAGGCGTTCGTTGCTGGATTGGGGGAGCGGCAGGGGAATCTGTTGGCTTCCTTGGTGCTGGGATCCCGGGCCGCCCAATTGGATTTCGACTTGCAGGATGCCTTCCGGGAAATCGGCATGGCCCATGCGCTGGCCGCTTCTGGGTTCCATGTGTCGCTGTTGGTGGGGGTGGTGTTTGTCCTAACACGGCGGTTGGCGGTGCGCCTGCAGCAGGGGAGCATCCTGGCGGTGCTGGGGCTTTATACCGCCCTCACGGGGTTCAGCCCTTCGGTGTTGCGAGCGGCACTGATGGGGGCGGCGGCCATGCTGGTGCTGACGGAGCCGCGCCTGGAAGGAAAGGTGAAGCTCAATCCCCTGGGGACGCTACTGGTGGCGGCAGTTTTGCTCTTAATCTACGAGCCGCTGTGGATTACAGACCTGGGGTTTCAGCTCAGCTTTGCCGCCACCCTGGGCCTGCTGGTCGGAACAGCCCCAATTGTTTCCCGGCTGGACTTTTTGCCTCCGGCTGTGGCCACCGCCTTGGCCGTTCCGCTGGCAGCCCAGATCTGGACTTTGCCGCTGCAGGTGGCCATCTTTGGCCGCATCCCCACCTACTCGCTGCTGGCCAACCCGCTGCTGCTGATTCTGCTAGTGCCGCTGCTGGTGGCGGGGTTCGGGGTGGCCTTTGTGGCTTTACTCTCTCCAGGGCTGGGATCCCTGCTGGCCCGGCCCTTGACGTTTTTGATCACGCCTTTAATCAACTGGGTGAACTGGATGGCCAGCTGGCCTCTGAGTTCCTACTACACCGGCCGGGTCTCCCTGCTCCAGTGCCTGCTCCTCTACGGGGCGCTGGTGGCCCTAACCTTTTGGCCGCGGTGGCGACAGGCCTTCCGCTGGCAGGGCACAGCCCTGATCATGGCCGCCATCCTCCTGGGTCCAAGGATGTGGCCGGGGCCGCCGGTCCAAATTACCGCCTTGGCCAGTGGACGAATTCCCATCCTGGCCATTCAAGCGGAAGGGCGCCACCTCTTGCTCAACAGCGGGGATCCCCGTTTGGCAGAACGCACGGTGTTGCCCTTTTTGCGGCAGCAGGGCTTGCACCGTCTGGACGGGGCGGTGGCCATGACCTCCGCCGGCTCTGCCAATGGCGGCTGGGAGATCCTGCTGTCGGCTTTCTCCAAAGGAGTACGTCCCGCCAACGCGATTGGGCAATTCTGGGACGGGGGAGGGGCTAATGCGGCTTCCGAAAGTTACCTGCGCTCCCTCAGTGCTGTGCAAGCTGCCGGGATCCCCTATCGAGTGTTGCAGCCTGCCGACCGGATCCCGGTGTCGCAGCGGTTGAGCCTACAGGCCATCCACACCAACCCCCTGGTGTTGACTTTAGAAACAGAGGGATCCCATTGGCTGCTGCTGGGCTCTGCCGGCACCCATGTGCAAGTCGAGCTAACCGGATCCCCGCTGATGCCGGCCCAGATCGACTGGCTGTGGTGGGACGGGGGATCCCTGATTTTGGATCTCCTGGAGCGCTTTCAGGTGCAGGCGGGCATTAGCTCTGGCTCTGTCGGCGAGACGGTGGTCACCTGGTTCCGGCAGAAACAACGACCCCTCTACGTAGCCGATCGGTCTGGAGCGGTAAGCTGGTCGCGGCGGGGAGTGCAAACCTTGAGGTCACAATTGGATTGAGCAGCGCTGTAGTCTGGGGTACAAACTCGGTAGAATTCGAGCAAAAAAGCTTGCAGCTTCCCAAACAAAGTGGGAGAGAGGCCAGCAGGGCAAGGCGGCGGGGGATGTCTTAGACATGTTCAGAGTAGCTACAGAGGAATAGCTACAGAAGCCGATCCCGCATTCGTCCACAGAGGGTACCCCTACACCTGCAGCGGTTCCCTGGGACAAGCGGGCAGTTGCCAGCACATCTCCAGCCAGCTTTTTAGCTCCTCAGGTTGGCCCATGAGGCTCATTTCCACCAGCAGAATGGCGGCTCGGTCGGCGGCTCCTTTGGATCCCAGACGAATCAAGGCAGACAGGCTTTCTTCCCGCCAGCAGACGGATACCCCCTGCCGGATCAAGGCCCGGGCGGCAACGGGGATGCACGAGAGTGGCACTTGGATGTCCCGCCGCTCGTAATCGGGAATGGACAGCATGAACGGCAACCCAAATCTTTATTATGTCTTAATCTTCTTCCCTTTTCGCCTGTCCGTCACGGGTCTTTGCAAAGTATGAAGTGATCTTTTGTGAACTTTGTAGAGAACTCGACATCGTTGCGAATAGTGGGAGAGAAAGACAGGGATCCCTGGAGAAAACTTAAAAGATAGCGGCGATTTCTCAGCCTCATTTCCCCACAGCCGCGAGAATGGCTGCATGCGCAGGAGATGGGGAGATGCGAGCAGAAGGTTGGGAAAGGCGAGTTGGTCGCTGGTTGCCCAAGGCCACCCTTGCCGGAGCTGTATTGATCCTAGTGGCGATGGGCAGGCCGCTGCGACTGGTGGGCAACGGAGAAAATATGGTGGTGTTCACCTGGGGAGGGGGGGTGAGCCCGATGGCTTTGCAGCCAGGTCTGCATTGGGTGCCGCCTTTTGTCTCTCGCACGGTGATTTTTGATGTAAAAACCCAAGCTCTGACCTGGAAAGACAACGACCCGACCGCCTACGCACCGCGGCTGGTGGCCCTTTCTCAGGATGGGCAGCAGATTGCGGCTGAGGCGACGCTGCAGTTTCGCATTGTGGACGCCCCC
>NZ_JANSHS010000003.1:0-8769 GCF_047461695.1 Synechococcus sp. R6-7 | reverse complement strand
CCCCCGGCAGGCTGCCGCCACCGCCAATGCCACGCCCATCCGACCACTGGCCGGGTTGCCGATAAAACGCACCGCGTCGATGGGCTCCCGTGTCCCCCCCGCCGTCACCAACACCCGCTTGCCCTGCCAATCTTTTTTCCCCCCTGTCCAGAGCAAAGCCCGCACATACTCCTGCAGCGCCTCCGGCTCCAACATGCGCCCTTCCCCCACCGCATCACAGGCCAGGCGGCCACTGGCCGTCGGCAAGGCCCAAAAACGGGGATCCTGCTGCAGCCGCTGCCAATTCTCGGCTACCTTCTCCGCCTTCCACATCTGCGTATTCATAGCCGGTGCCACCGCCACCGGACACCGGGAAGCCAGGATCACATTGGTGAGCAAATTATCCGCCAGCCCATGAGCCAACTTGCCCAAGGTGTTGGCCGACAAGGGTGCAATGAGGAGAGCCTCCGCCCATTCCCCCAACTCGATGTGCAGCGGTCGTCCTCGTGTTGCTTGCCAAAAGGCGGCATCCGTAAAAGCCGGCTGGCGGGACAAGGTGGCAAAAGTCAAAGGAGAAATAAAATGTTCCGCAGCTTTTGTCAAAACCACCTTGATCTCTGCTCCCTGCTGCGCCAGAGCAGACACCAAAGCTGCCGTTTTGTAAGCAGCAATCCCCCCGCTCACCCCAATGAGGAGACGCCGCCCCGACCAAAAGGGATCCATATCGAGTGACACGCAAACAGCCTTGTTTCCAGTTTCCCTGCTTTTGCTCAATTCCGGCGGCAAAGCGGGGATCCCTCGCCCAAAGATACTTTGACTTGGACGGATGACCCTGTCGAGAATAGGGCCTGAGAGCCTATCATTCCCCATTTCAGCCAAAGTCTCCCCCATAGGTTCTGGCCTTCAGAGGGAATTCCCCACTGCTGTTTTGCGCAACCAGCCCTCAGATCCCATTGCAGTCGCGCACTCATTCCCTCTAATTAAGAAGAGTTGGATCAAACTCTATTGCAATCGCTGTTTGTTTCTGGCTACACTAACAGTTGTCCCTAAAACCATCTCGATATGGCTACAACCAGTAAACCAAAACCACTCACTGGCCAAGAGCTCCTCGACAAGGTAACTTCAATGGGAAATGCGGATCGCAAGGAAAAAGCTCGCGCCTGTGGTTATGTCACCTACACCAAGAATGGTCAGGAGCGAGTGAATCTGATGCAGTTTAACAACGCCCTGTTGAAGGCCGTTGGCGTGGATCTCGGCGCTAGTGACGAAAATGGATCCCGTGGCCGCGCTCCTACCTTCCGGGTTTCGGTTCATAAGAATGGCAACCTCCTGATTGGAGCTGCCTACACCAAGAAGATGGGCCTCAAGCCCGGAGATGAGTTCGAGATCAAGCTGGGCCACCACAACATCAAGCTGGAGCGGGTCAACTGATTTGCTGTCTCCCTGGATGCTTTTCCCTGCTGGTGAGTTCATCTCAGCTTGGGTAAAGCCTTTGGTATTCCTTTCGGCCTCTAGGGGCTTGGGAGCAGCGACCTCTTCCCTTCGCTCCGGTGTTTATTGTTTCTCTACTTTTCAAACAAGGGATCCTCATGATCCGCTGGGGATCCCTGGCAGTTTGTACCTCATCAATGGCTGAAGTGTGGGCAAGTTCGCTATTCTGACAACAGTTGAATTGAGTCTGCAACAATGAACACTCCGACCGTACAAAATGTCTTTCGCCATTGGCGGCGGTGGCGAACTTGGGCGGGGCTGTTGTTGTTGGCAGCAGCGTTCTTTGTCATCGAGTCTCATCGGCAAGTTTGGCCTCAGTCGAATGCTTCTCAAAGTCAGGCATTTTTGGAGTGGGTGTCTTCCCAGCCTACTCCCGAACAGCAGGATGTTTTTGTGGATGGAGTCATTCGGCTGCAATTCAATCGGCCACTGGATCCCAATCTACAACGTCTGGCGGTTCAGTTGGATCCGCCGGCAGCGGTTATTTTTGATGTGCAGGGAGACGAGTTGTTGCTTAAGCCTCGGGATCCCTTGCGCTTTAGCACCCGTTACACCCTCACGCTTTCTCCCCAAGAGGGGCTGCCCCTCGAGCAGGCCATTCAGCTGAGTTTTCGCACCGAACCGCAATTTACCTACGAACGGGATGTCAAACCGCTGCTAGAAGCCAGTTGTGTGGGTTGCCATCAGCCGGCAGGACGGCAGCGCACCCAGTTGCTGGACAGTTATGAGGCCACGATGGCCTATGTCAGGCCAGGGGATCCCAATAGCGAGTTGATCAATCCCCGGTGGACGAGCCGCCACGCCTACATCCTCAACGCCATTAACCGCTCCGAAAGACTTAAACAACATTGGACAAAAGTGGACTTTCGACCAGCGTTGATGCTTTCTTCCTGCTTCTACGACCCTTGCCTAGCTGGGCTTGCAACCCAACCCCGGCAGCGGGATCTCCACAGGCGTGACTTCCCCCCAAGCTGGGGGTAGTTGAGGGTAGATACACCTCAAAATACCACCCCACCAAGTTAATCGCTGCGTTGAGATCCCGGTCTTTCTCTAAACCGCAACTCTCACAACGAAACACCCGCTGGTGCAGCGGCATCTGCTGTTTATGCTGGCAACAAGAACACAGCTGGCTGGACGGATAAAACCTATCCGCCACTACCACCTGACAGCTGTAGAGCCTAGCTTTATACTCTAGCTGTCGCCTGAACTCATAGAAACTACACTCGGCTAGACTACTAGCTAACTTGTGGTTCTTGAGCATCCCCGAGACGTTCAGGTCCTCTATAATTACCACCCGATACCTCTTAGCTAGATAGGTAGTAAGCTTGTGTAGGTTGTCCCGACGAATATCAACTACTCTCTTGTGGAGTCTTGCCACCTTCTTAACTGCCTTCCGCCGGTTTTGCGACCCCTTAACTTTCCTGGACAACCGCCTTTGCAACCTCCTCAGCCGCTTCCTAGCCTTACAATAGGGCTTGGGGTTGCCAAAAGTCCCCCCGTCAGAACACGTGGCTAGATTGTTAACTCCTAGGTCAACCCCAACAACGTCCCCTTCCTTCTCCAGCCCCCCTGGCTCAGGCGCCTCATACTTGAAGGAAATAAACCAACGGTGGGCCCGCCGGCTGATAACAACATTCTTGGGCACAACCACAGGCAAGACCTCGTAACAAGCTAACCAGCCGAAAATCGGAACCTTGATTTTGTTGCCGGAAATTCTAATCCCACCTTCTAGGTAAAAGCTGTCCAGCTTCCCCTTCTTCTTGAATACTGGAAATCTAGACTTCCCAGCACGCCACCTCTTAATTGCTCTCTCCAGATTCCTAAGAGCTTCCTGCGGGGCACATTTAGAAACCTGATAGTACCAAGGATTAGCCCTCTTCACCTCGGCTACAAGTTTCTTGTGCAGATCAACTGCCGTGGGAATCTTCCGCTTCTCTGCCACAGCTTGCTTACAAAGCTCCAGTCCCCAGTTGTAAGCGTGCCGAGCAACCCCAGCGTGCTGCGCCGCCAGTGTCCTTTGCTTGTTATTCAGTCTTAACTCCGTCTTGAATCCTAATAACAAAGTACGACCTCTAGTTCAGCACTAAACCTATTGCTGTTCCCTTTGGAGCTACAAATTGGGGCATACTGAATATATATAATGTACACTGCATTCAGTCGAGACTAGAGTTCAGCTCAACCGCCCCCAAGCTCGCGGCGGATCCCCTGAGATTGCTTACATTCAGGCCCGCGGGCTGCCCCTGTCCCGTCTGGGCTTTTGGACGCCGGAGGAAGTGGAGATCGTCCGCACCTGGATTGTGCAGGATGGCGCCCCCCGCACCAGCGCCCGCTTACAGATGGGCAACTGAATAAGGCATCTGGAACCCAAGCCTCACCGCCATGACCCCTCCTCAACCTTTGGCTACCGTGATTCAGGGATCCCTGAGTCGAGGGCTGGAAGCTCGCCTCAATCCCGGTGTCTCGGTAGAAGACTTGCGGGTGGGCAAATTCGTGGTGATCCAGGGGCAGCGCAACCGCTTCTTTGGCCTGCTTACTGACGTTACCCTAGAAACCAGCAACCCCCAAATTCTGGTCAATCCCCCCCGCCCGGAAGAGACCTTGCTGCAGGAGGTGCTGGCAGGTACCGGCACCTATGGCATTATTGCCCTCACCCCGATGTTGATGTTGGTGCCGCGGCAAACGGAAGGGGAAAGGCTGTATCCCCTGGTCAATCCCGAACGGCCAGAAGCGTTGGCAGCTCCCCTCGGCCAAGAACCCCCTTCCGCTGGCGCCATGGAGCTGCTGCCCGTGAAAACAGTGCCCGCCCATTTTTCGCAAGTGTATGAGGCACGGGAACTGGACTTTCGCACCGTCTTCGGCTGGGAAGACGACCCAGAGCGGCGCAACTTTGCCATCGGCCAGCCCCTCGACATGGCTGTGCCCATCTGTTTGGACTTGGATCGCTGGGTGGAGCGCAGCAACGGCATTTTCGGCAAATCGGGCACCGGCAAGTCCTTTCTAGCCCGCCTGATCCTGGCCGGCATCATCCGCAAGCGGGCAGCGGTGAACCTGATCTTTGACATGCACTCCGAGTACGGCTGGGAGGCAGCCAGCGAAGACAAGCACGCCACTACTGTGAAAGGCTTGCGGCAGCTCTTTCCCGGTCAGGTGCAAATCTACACCCTGGATCCCGATTCCACCCGGCGGCGAGGGGTGCGGGATGCGCAGGAGCTGTTTATTGCCTACAACCAGATCGAGGTGGAGGATCTGGCCCTGTTGGCAGAGGAGCTGAACCTATCGGAAGCCAGCCTGGAAAACGCCATTATCCTGCGCAACGAGTTTGGCCGCGACTGGATCAGCCGCCTCTTGAGCCTTTCCAACACCGAGATTCAAGAGTTTTGCGAACAGAAAATGGGCAACAAAGCCTCGATGATGGCCCTGCAGCGCAAGCTCACCCGCCTTGACAACCTCAAGTACATCCGCAACACCCTGCCCCACAACTACATCGGCCAGATTTTGGATGCCCTCAGCCGCGGCATTCACGTGGTTATCGAGTTTGGATCCCAGTCCAACCTGCTCTCCTACATGTTGGCGGCCAACGTCATCACCCGCCGCATTCACCAGGCCTACGTGCACCAGACGGAGCGGTACTTGCAATCCAAAAATCCCCTCGACCGGCCCCGTCAACTGTGCATCACCATCGAGGAGGCCCACCGCTTTCTAAATCCGCGGGCGGCCAAGCAGACCATCTTCGGCACCATTGCCCGCGAGATGCGCAAGTACTTTGTCACGCTGCTGGTGGTGGATCAGCGCCCTTCCCGCATCGACAGCGAGGTGATGTCGCAGTTGGGCACTCGCATCACGGCGCTGCTCAACGACGACCAAGATATCGAGGCGGTGTTCACAGGGGTGGCGGGCAGCCAGAACTTGAAAACGGTGCTGGCCAAGTTGGACTCCAAACAGCAAGCCCTAATTCTGGGCCATGCCGTGCCCATGCCGGTGGTGGTGCAAACCCGCCCCTACGACCAGCGGTTCTACGCCGAAATTGCCGATCCTGACTGGTCTCAGGCTGAGGATGCGGAGGTGCTCCTGGCCGCCCAACAGGCTAAGTCCGAGCTGGGGCTGTGAGCACAAGCTGCCCGCACCGCTCGGAACATGCCAAAGCGACACAGCCCTGTGCCGAAAGCCAGCCGCATCAGCAAAAAGGTGGGTACCTCCCGCAAGGACTTCACCAAGCCGACCAAGCCAAACCTGAGAAAGCCCTCAGGGCGGACAACACCCTGCCAGATGGAATCCAGCCAAGAGGGAAGGGTCTCCTGAGTCCAATCGGCGGTTTCCACTCGTCCTGCCACCAGCCCGGTAGCCTCCAACTGCTCGGCAAAGCCTTCGATGCTGGAGAAAGAAGGGTGCGACCATTGATCCAACAGTTGCCGCATCACCAGCCGTTCCCACAGGTTGAGGGGCTTTTGCCGGTCGTCCCGCTGGTTCCAGTCGGCCACCACCAGGATCCCCCCTGGCTTCAACACCCGCAGCATCTCTTGGGCATAGCGGGCCTTGTCCGGCATGTGGGGCCCTGCCTCAATGGACCACACCACATCGAAGCTGGCATCGGGGAAGGGCAGGTCGAGGGCATCTGCCACCTGAAACTGGACAGGCAGATCAGGGGGGGTGAGCTCCTGGGCCCGCTTCACCTGCTGAGGACTGATGGTGATACCGGTTACAACAAAGCCGTAGTCGCGGGCCAAGATGCGGCAGCTCCCACCAATGCCGCAGCCCACATCCAACACGGTCGTCCCTGCAGGCAGCCGATCCAACCCGCCCCAGCGCACCATCTCGTGGACAAAGTCGTGCTTGGCCTGCAGAAAATTTTTTCGTTGGGGAGGAGAGCCGTAGTGGCCTAGGTGAATGTGTTCGCCCCAGTAAAACTCTAGGATCCCATCCCGAGTCCACTCGTCGTAAGACTTGGCCACAGAGGCGGGAGACTCGTATTTGCGAGCAGTCAACAGATAGGCTGCCAAGCCCACGGCCAGCAGCACAGCTATGCCCAAAGCCCAAAAGATTGGATTCATCGGATCAACCATGAAGTTTCTATGAAGTCCCTCTGCGTGGTGGCAATCATTGTCGGTTGGATAGCGCAGCCCCAGGCGGAGTGCTTTCCGGTATGGAGCCAGCCAAGCAAAGGCGCAATCCCATCTTGACCCATCTGCTGGCTCAAGGAAGAAGTCTGGGATCCCGGCAAAGGGCAGCTGGGCGAGATTTTCCAGCACCCATTGGGATTGCTGCGATCGCCTGCTGGGCCGGGGCGGCAACCTCAGTAGCAGCGGCTGCTCCCTACCAAAGGTTGGCGGCGTAGCGAGCAGCTCCCCTCAGCCCCACCTGCGCATTCACCACCACCTGCACCGACAGTTGCTCCAGAAGAGGACGCATCCGCCCCTTATCCAAAAACGAGGACAAAAACTCCCCTTGATGCAGTAGGCGCAAGAGCTTGGGCGCGATCCCCCCAGCGATGAACAGGCCCCCGCGCGGCAATAGGTGTAGGGCAAAGTTCCCGACTGCAGCCCCGTACAGGCTGATGAAAAGCCGCAGACACTCCACCGCCAGAGGATCCCGTGCTTCCATGGCAGCATTGGCAATTTGGGCTGCCGGGTCAATATGCTTAGCTCCCTTTTCCCAAGCCTCAATTTGGGCCAGCAGCTGTTCTTCTCCTGAGCCCCACTGGCTATCCCGCAAAAATTGATAAATGGCAACGATCCCCTGCCCCGAGACCACCCGCTCGGTGGAGACACGTCCGTGCCGTTTTTGCAAATACCTCAAGAGCTCCCACTCCAGAGGGGTGCGCGGGGAAAAGTCCACGTGACCGCCCTCGCTGGCATGAACTTGGTAACCCCCTTCTCCCCAGGTAAGGTAAGCCTGCCCCAAACCCGTGCCTGCTCCCATCACGCCAATCGGAGCCCGCGGTTGACGCTCACCCACTTGCAAGGTGTCCAGATCCTGGTCGCCGAGGGCAAGCACGCCATACCCCACAGCGCTGAAGTCGTTGATCAAGGCTACGCGCGGGATCCCCAGCTCTGCGGCCAATTGGCTCGACTGCAGATCCCAGGGCAAGTTGGTCACTTTGGCAGTCTGTCCCTCAGACCCTGAGCCCCTTGTTTCCATGACGGGGCCGGCCACTGCAAAACAGGCGGCAGCAGGCTGTGGATCTCGCCCCAGCTCCCGCCGAGCCTGGGCCAGAAACTCTCCCACCATTGGGGCGAGGTTGGCGTAATCTTGGCTGGCATAGCGGCAGTGGTAAAGGCTGTGCTCGGGATCCTCGGCATTGACAAGGCTGAGGCTGGTTTTGGTGCCCCCGATGTCTCCTGCCAACAACAAGTCCATACAGTTTCCTCCGGCCAGCACCTCCTTCCCACCCTGACATCTCTGGAGAGAGAATGCCAGGCCCCCAAGGCTTCCCCGCTCCTGCTGGGGAGAAGAGGGAAGGGCAAAGAAGGTGCTATGTTAACTGATGTAAAGGTTTTTAATATTGCATTTTGTCTTCTACACCTTTTTTACCCCCTCTCCAAGATGAGCCTCTGCTGTCCTCTGAGCGTTTGGCCGGGCTGGATCCCCGCCCTCTCTCGGCTCAAAGGCGTTTTCGATCCCACCATGCCATTGGGGGAGTGGCAGCTCTGCTCGTGAGTCTGCCCGTTTTTGTGCAAGCGCCCCTGGTGCGGTATGCCCCTTGGGTCAGCTTGGTGATGTCTTTGGGCTGGCTGGGCCTTAGCTTGCATCTCTACTCCCAGCCCCGTACCCGCCTGTGGGGAGATTTGCTGTACGGCTTTACCCTGACTTGGCTGGCAGGATCCCTGTATTGGGGATGGCTGCGCTTTGAGCCTCTTTGGCACATGCCCATGGAAGCCTTGGGGATCCCGATTGTCTGGTGGGGGACACGGCGACGGTTTGCCCGCATCGGTACCTGGTTTTATCTCGGCTCCCTGTGGGGTACGGCGGTTACAGATCTCTACATTCACTCGGTGGGGCTGCTGCCTGAGTGGCGGCAGGCGATGCAGTTTGACCGGTTGGAGCAGGCGGTTGTCCCTTTTAGGGCGGCCCTCGACAAAATGGCTACCCCCTGGGGCCTGGGTTGGGGCATCGGCTTGGGCCTTCTGTTGCTGGGTGTTGGATTGTGGAGAGTCCAGGGATCCCGCCGCTTGCACCATTGGGCATTTGCGGGAGCAGTGCTGAATACCCTGTTGGTGGATGGGCTATTTGGCTGGGGGGCAGCTCTGCTGCGGTGAGCTGGGACATCCCCATAACTGATACATTTACGCTGAACACTGCTGA
>NZ_JANSHS010000002.1:0-9561 GCF_047461695.1 Synechococcus sp. R6-7 | reverse complement strand
CTCCAGCCTTCAGGCCGGGGAGGATGTCAAGGTATTCTGTAGAGCACGCCAAGGCTGGCTCTTGCTACGGCCCCTAGATGTTGCCTTGTGTAACAGCAAGGGCATAATCTTTTGTCCTGCCTAGAGGTCTGCTGTACAACGAAGAGCGAGATACAGCTTTTCTCGACGTTGTGGGAGGTCTGTGGAGTTATCTGTGGAGTTAATAGAATCCCGGCCCCCTACACGTCTGTACTGGCTTCGGGAGGCGTCGTCGGAAAAAGCTGTGAACCCCATTGCTAGCAACAGCCGGTTAGTTCCACTTTTGGGAATCGTCATGGAAAGTCGTGGTTACAAAAAGTCCTCACAGAAGAGCTTTGAGTTGATGCGGCATTTCGCAGAAACCTACGCCAAGCGCTCCGAGACCTTTTTCTGCTCGGATCCATCAATTACGACGGCGGTGATCGAAGGCTTGGCTCTGCACAAAGAGCAATTGGGCGCCCCGCTGTGTCCCTGTCGTTTTTATGAAGACAAAGAGGCAGAAGCAAAAGCAGGCTATTGGAATTGCCCCTGTGTACCCATGCGGGAGCGAAAGGAATGTCACTGTATGCTGTTCTTAACGCCGGATAACCCCTTTGCCGGCAAGAGCCAAACCCTAGAGGAGGTGCCCCTGGAATACCAAACTACCAAATGACAGCGCCCGGCAGGGACAAAGGCAGGCTTTGGAAGGGTGACAGGGCTCGGTATAATCGAAAAGCCGTTGGGCAATGGTTATTTGCACGAGGAGGAAACGCTTTTATGACTCCCTCACTTGCTAACTTCCTCTGGAGCTTGGTGGCTGGTGCAGTTGTGCTGGGGGCTCTCTTTGGCGCCATCATCTTTGTCAGCCAAAGGGATAAAGTGCGTCGTCGCTGAGATCCCCGCTCGTTGGCACTTGCCCGCCAATGCTTCCCTTTTCCCTGTACTGCTATCGCTGGGTGGGGAGAGACTGGGGTGGCAAGATGTGGCTGCGGTACGCAATCGCTGGAGGGCTTCGCCCCTGTTGTCGGGGATCCAGCCGGGTTGGGTGACCAACAGATTGAGATCTAAGGTGCTTGAAGCCGTTGTTGCAAACGATCACACCTTATGATCGAAGACTATCCAGCGATACCCCAGGGATCCCTTGCCAGCGTTGACCCACCCCTTGTATTACTGGCGGCAAAAAAACCGCTACTACCACGAGGATCTGGAGCGGCTGCATCGCTTTTTTGTCCCTGCCGGTTTGCGCATCTTGGAGATTGGTTCCGGCACGGGATCCCTGCTCAATGCCTTGCAGCCCAGCTTCGGGGTGGGGATCGACCGGGATGCGGACATTGTTGCCCAAGCTCAGGCAGAGTTTCCCCATCTCCATTTCCGGGTGCAAGATGCCCACACGCTGGACAAAGGGGATCCCGTCTTGGCGGAGCCTTTTGATGTGATCTTGCTCGTCAATACCCTGGGCTACCTGGCCGACATCCAGCAGGTTCTCCAGCAGTTGCGCCGCTTCTGTACCCCACGCACCCGCCTGATCCTCTCCCACCACAACCCGCTCTGGGAGCCGATTCTGGGCTTGGCAACCGCTCTGAAGCAACGGATGCCTCTGCCGGCAGCCAACTGGTTATCGGCAGCCGATGTGGCCAACCTGCTGCACCTGGCGGGATACGAGGTCATTCAGCAGGGCAAGCGGCTGTTGTTGCCGCGGCGGATCCCGTTCCTTTCGACTGTGATCAACCGGGTGATTGCCCCATTGCCCGGGATCAACGCCCTCTGCCTGACAGAGTACACGATCGCTCGCCTGCAGCCCGACCCTGCCTGGGATCCCCCCCCTGAGCAGCAGCCTTCCTGCACCGTGGTGATTCCGGCTCGGAATGAAGCGGGCAACATCCGCCGCTGCGTGGAACATTTGCCCGAGATGGGATCCTGCACCGAGATCATTTTTGTGGAGGGGCATTCCAGCGACGGGACTTGGGCCGAGATCCAGCGGGTACAGGCGGAATACCAAGGGATCCGCAATATCCGGGCTCTGCGGCAGGAGGGCAAGGGCAAGGGGGATGCGGTGCGCAAGGGGCTGGCTGCCGCTACAGGGGATGTGTTGATCATCCTCGATGCCGATTTGACCGTACAGGCAGAGGACCTGCCCAAGTTTTTCCGGGCTGTGGCTTCCGGGCGATGTGATTTTGCCAATGGTTGTCGCCTTATCTATCCCCTGAAACCAGAGGCAATGCCTCGGCTAAACCAATGGGCCAATCGTTTTTTTGCCGCTCTCCTCTCCTACATTCTCGGCATCCGCATCAAAGATTCCCTCTGTGGCACCAAGGCCCTGTGGCGGGAGGATTACCAGCAGATTGCCAAGCTGTGCCAAGAGTGGGGGGATTTCGACCCGTTTGGAGATTTTGACCTGTTGCTGGGATCCGCCAAGCGCACCCTGAAGATCCTGGATATCCCCGTGCGCTATTTCCCCAGAACCTATGGCCGCTCCAACATTCACCATGTGCGAGAGGGGCTGCGGCTGCTGCAGATCTGTGGCTTTGCCCTCAAGCGCTTTAAGGGATACTGAAGTTTGCTCTGACCCAAAGGTGCCGGTCTGTACTTCTGTCGAGGCAGGGCCAGTCTCTGCAAGTACTTCTCCACCGTTGGGATTCCCGCCTAGGCACCCAGGACTCGTTACAATAATTAGTCAATCGGATCACTGTAATGTGTGGATCGGCCCCCATGGGGAGTGCCACGGGAACGAGCAATGGGAGAATCCGTATTGAGCAGGCTGGGCCAATGGATCTCGAATACCCCCCTGCGCTCCCTTGACCAAGCTTATGAGGCTGCCCTGCGCATTAAAGCCATCGAGGATCAATACTTCCAGGGAGGATCCATCGGCAGCAACGGGCAACATGGCCAGAATGTCAGCCGCTACTTTCAAATTCAACTGCGCCGGCAACTGCGCCAGATCGATCTGCGTTTGGCAGAGTTCAGAGCCAGCAGCGCCCTTTCTCGCCTGCCGGATCCCGAGCAAAATGGCAGCGGCCCTACTTCTGCCCAAGATAAAGCTCAACAACTCCATGCCGCTGAGGCCAATGTTTCTGAAAGCAGCAGCGAAAACTCCGAGAATGGTTGCCAAAGACGAGATCTTTCCATTTTGGAGAAACTGCAGTTTATCGATCAGGTGACTTCTCGATACAAACGCCCGACCAGAAAATCCCAGCCCATCTCTGCTTCAATTTCCACTTCACCTGAGCCTCTCGAACGGCCAGAACAACCTACCTCAACCCAACCCAGTTCTTCTAATGTCTCTGTCAAGGCAGGCTCCGGCAATGGCGCTGCCCCGGTCGCTTCCAAAGCTGCGATTCTGCCCCGTTCTATTCTGCGCACAGCCAGCCAAATCCGCCGTGAGCTGAGTTCCCAGGCCGAAGAGGAACTGATCCAGGAGTATCGCGAGGCTCGCACTCGCACACTGGTATCGATTCGTTTTCTGTTGTTGTTGGCCATTTTGCCTCTGCTCACCCAGATCCTCTCGAAAAACTTTCTGTTTGGGCCATTGGTAGATCACTTGCAACAACGGGAGCCTGCCATTGTGGCTCTGAGCCACGAATTTCAAGAAAAAGCCCTGACAGAGTTCGAGTTTTTCAAGGAAAGAATAGAATTTGAGCGAGCTTTGCACCATCAATCTCCAGAGTGGGATCTGGAATCAGAAGAGCAACTGTCCATGAAGGCAGAGGAACTGCTGAAAAAATATAGCCGTAGGAACTCGGAAGGATTGAAGAATATCCTTGCTGATTTGCTTTCGCTGCTGGTGTTTGGCTGGCTTATCTTTGTTGGGCGTGAGGAAATCGAAGTCCTCAAGTCTTTTTTGGATCGTCTGATCTACGGTCTCAGCGATAGTGCCAAGGCTTTCATTATTATTCTCTTTACCGATGTGTTTGTCGGTTATCACTCTCCCCACGGTTGGGAGGTGCTGCTGAGTAATTTGGCTGCTCATTTGGGGGTACCGGAGAACCGCGATTTTATCTACGGCTTTATTGCTACTTTTCCGGTTTTCCTAGATACGCTTTTTAAGTATTGGATCTTTCGCTATCTAAACCGTGTATCGCCGTCTTCGGTGGCCACCTATCGGGCTATGAACGATTAAGGGTTCGCAGTTGCATTTCAAACTGGGTTGAGACGCTTCCCAAGCGCTCCTTGCCGCTGACGTAACCATCCACAACCTCTCTCAGAGGAAGAAAGAAGTTGGGGATCGACCTGACGAATCGTTTGATTGCCATTTGAAGCAACCGTAATTCGAGTTTCCTGAGTTAGCTGGGCGGGCGTAAGGATTGTCGATGGCAGAACCCGCAGACAAACCAACGCTCCAATTCGGCGGCAGGGGTAGGACAGCGGCAGGCGGGGCAAGGGAACAGGTTCTCCTGGGTTTGTTGTTGCTTCACCACTCTGGCCCAGCGCTCGAAAGCCACTTTCGGGTCGGAGGTGGGCTGTTTTGGATTGGGGCCGCGACAGGATCCAGAGCGTTGCTCATTTTGGGGTGCCAGGCGGGGGGTGGCATAAAACTTGCTGGTCAACTCCGCATCAGGGTGGGGGGTGGCTTGGCTGGATCCCTCGTGCCAGGCACCAGGGCTGAAGCGGATATCGCTGAGGGGAGGTTGGATGCGGCTGTTGAGTTTCTTGAGAATGAGCTGACGTTGCAAGGTTAAATTTTGCGCCCAGGCCGGGGTAGAGGTGGCCACTTGCAGCACCTGTCGGCGCACGCTGAGGGGATAGGTTTGGGCGGCTACGGCCTCTCCGACGAGTTCGGGCCAAAGCTGCCGCAGGGTTTGCATTTGCTTCAGTTCAGCCCAACGGGGATGGCTGCCAAAGCTTCCCAGTACCTCATCTAACCGCTGCAACATGGTGTCGATAGGGTGTCAATGGCAGGCAATAGCTTAGGAAACACCATTTTGGTCTTCCGGCGATTGTGCTGCTTCTTTGAGGGCAGAGTGAATGGAGTCGGCATCGGGCAAAGGAGGGGATCCACCGTTTTGACTGAGGGGGGCAAATCCCTCTAGGCTGCGGATGTGAATATCTTGTTGCGGGAAGGGGATGCGGATCCCACGTCGCCGAAACTCAGCCTCGATTAGGAAGTTTAGCTCGCTGATCAAGACAAACTGATCTTGAGGACGGTTGATCCACACCAGCAGCTCAAAGTTAAGTGCAGAAGGGCCAAAGGACTTGAGCCAGACTTGGGGGGCAGGGCTGCTCAACACCCGAGCATTTTCTCTGGCGGCGCTGAGCAGGGCTTCGGTAACCAGGGCGGTATCGGAGCCGTAGGCCACGCCGACCGGAATGTGAATGCGACAGCGGGGATCCCGGTAGCTCCAGTTCACCACCTTTGATTCGGTAAAGCGGGAGTTGGGCACGATCACAAAGATGCGATCCAGGGTGCGCAAGACGGTAGCCCGTGGCCCAATGCGCTCCACCGTGCCGAGCAAGTTGTCCACTTCCACCAGATCCCCTATTTGGATGGGGCGCTCCAGCAAAATGGCAATGTAGCTGATGTAGTTGTTGGAGAGGTTTTGCAAACCAAAACCGATCCCCAAACCCACCGCCCCGGCAATAACCGCTAAGGAGCCCAGATTAAGGCCGCTGAAGGGCAAGACCAGAAGGATGCCGAACAGGGTCAGGATGTACTTGAAGATGGCCGCCGAAGACTCTTGGGTGCCCAGATCCAGCCCCAGGCGTGCCAAAAAGCGCTGCTTGAAGCCAACACTGACGTAGTGGGCGCCGGTGAAAACCAAGATGGAGAGGACGAGGAAGACCAGCAAGCTGGCAATCGAAACGCTGGAGTTGGGCAGAGGCTGGGTGAGAACGCCCAGAGCCGTGGCGACCACACGGCCCAGGCCCAGGTAAAAGGAGCGCTGAAACGGTCGTAGGGCAGGGATGAAGCTGATACCGCGATCCAGCGAGATGCCGGCGATGAGGATTGCCCCCACGCCCCGCAGCAGCATCCCACCCACATCAATCCAGGTGCCCCAGGTCTCTCCGGCCTTAAGCTCCAACCAGCGTTGCAAGCGGGTTAGGCTGCGGTCGAACAGCCGCCAGAGAAAGAACCCCACCACCAGGGTGGCGATCCCTGCCAGGAGGGTCAGAACCAGCACGCGCGGATCCTGGGCCCGCTGCAGAGCCAGCAGGTCTTCGCGGTAATCGGCAATCGCTTGCTCCAACCGCCGCGCCCAACTGTTGGCCACCAGACGCACGTCATTCAGGCTCACCTGACCCGGTGCCACCCTGCGCTCTGCGGCAGCATCGGCATAGGTGACGGTGAACAAATACCGTTGGGTGGCCTCAAAGCGGCCTCTTTCCCCCAGGCGTAAGATGTATTGCCCATTGGCATCCTGGGCTACCCGTACCTCTGGCTCCGGCAACTGGCCTTCTTCGAGAAAGCGCTCGATGATCGCCCGAACGTTGTCGGCCCGCACATCGCTGGGGTAGTCTGCCGTCTGCAGGCGGAACACCGGTATGTTCCCGACCAGCACTTCTGTGCCCTCTTGGCCGGTCAAAGGGATCCCGATTGGGCTGGGGGCTGGGGCAGGGGATCCCTCAGGAGTTGGCGCTTCAGCCGGTGTGGGTCGGGGATCGGCCAGGAAAAAGTTGGGATCCCGAAATTCAAGGGCTTGAGCCAAGGGGATCCCTGAGGAGGCAGAGGCAACGGCAGGGGTGAGCCAGAGACCTATCCCCACCGTCAGCCCAACCCAAAGAGCTGCTCGCTTAAGTGGGACGGAGTCCTGCATGGCCGGTTTGATACGAACGCCCATCGATAATTGGGGATCCCTGAGGGCTGCCCTGTAAGCTCATGGTGGCACAAGCCGACCTCAATTTTGGCCAATCTGAGCAAGGATTTTAGGTGCCCTGAGGGTGGCCTAGAAGGCGTTGACGTAGCTTTTTGATTTTATCTCGCAGCTCGGCGGCTTCCTCAAATTCTAGGTTTTTGGCGGCCTCTTTCATCTTCAGTTCCAGTTGGCCGATCAGCTCCGGAATCTCGGAGAGAGGGATCTCTTGCGCAGCTTGAAAGGCTTTTTCCAAATCTGGGTCGTTAAGTTTGCGGGAGATGGCCAAAAAAGACAAGATGGCATTGCTGTTTTTCTTGACGATGGGCTTGGGCGTGATGTTGTGTTGGCGGTTGTATTGCAATTGAATTTCGCGGCGACGCTGGGTTTCGGCAATGGCCCGGGCCATGCTGCTGGTCATGGTGTCGGCGTACATCACCACCATACCGCGGACATTTCGTGCTGCCCTCCCAATCATCTGAATCAGGGAGCGCTCTGCTCGCAAAAACCCTTCTTTGTCGGCATCCAAAATGGCCACCAAGGAGACTTCCGGCAGGTCTAACCCTTCCCGGAGCAAGTTAACTCCTACCAACACGTCAAAGGCCCCTTCTCGAAAGTCTTGTAGGATTTCAATTCGCTCAATCGAGGTGATCTCGGAATGCAAATAGCGAACTCGGATCCCTCGCTCCTGGAGATATTCTGTGAGATCTTCTGCCATCCGTTTGGTGAGGGTGGTCACGATCACCCGTTCGGCAGATCCCTGCCGAGAGCGTTCCAATCGCAAGTAAATTTCTCCCAGCAAATCGTCCACTTGCCCAGCCGTAGGGCGCACATGCACCTCGGGATCCACCACCCCAGTGGGCCGAATCACCTGTTCGATAACCCGACCGCTGCCCTGCACATAAAACTTCAGGGTCTTGCCATCTTCCACCCGGGTTTCAAATTGGGCCTCGCTCTGCTCCAGTTCCCAGTTGCCGGGGGTAGCCGAAACAAAGATACACTGATGAACCTTGGCCCAAAATTCTTCGGCTTTGAGGGGGCGATTGTCGAGGGCGCTGGGCAGGCGAAAACCGTGATCCACCAGCACCTGCTTGCGGGCACGGTCGCCATTATACATGCCGCGAATTTGGGGCACAGTGACGTGGGATTCATCCACCACCAGCAGCCAATCGTTGGCCTTGAAATAATCCACCAAGCAGGCGGGGGGCTCTCCTGCTTTGCGCCCTGTTAAATGTCTAGAGTAGTTTTCGATCCCATTGCAATAGCCCACCTCCCGCAGCATTTCTAGGTCGTAGCGGGTGCGCTGCTCTAGGCGTTGGGCTTCCAGGAGCTTGCCTTCTTTGCGAAAGAGGGCCAGTTGCTCTTCCAGTTCTTGCTCGATATTGAGGATCGCCCGCTCCAATTGTGCTTCCGGCGTTACAAAGTGCCGAGCAGGATAAACTCTGAGGGCGCTGAGGCTGTTCAAAATCTCGCCTGTAACCGGGTCGATTAAGCGAATGGCCTCGATCTCATCCCCAAAAAATTCGATGCGAATGACCCGATCCTCATACGCCGGCACAATTTCCAGCACATCTCCTTTGAGGCGAAATCGCCCTCGCACCAGCTCTAAATCGTTGCGCTCGTACTGGATGCTGGCCAGAGCCCGCAAGACATCCCGTTGGTTAATCTCCTGGCCGACTTTGAAGGGGATGGAAGCCTTCAGGTACTCCTCTGGCATGCCCAGACCATAGATGCAGCTCACCGAGGCCACCACAATCACATCCCGCCGTTCAAACAAAGAGCGGGTAGCCGAGTGCCGCAGCATATCGATTTCATCGTTGATGGAAGAAGATTTGGCAATGTATGTATCGGTGCTGGGAACATAGGCTTCCGGTTGATAGTAGTCGTAATAGCTGATGAAGTATTCAACGGCATTGTGAGGAAAAAGCTCCCGCAGCTCATTGCACAGTTGTGCTGCCAAAGTCTTATTGTGGGCCATCACCAAGGTGGGCCTGCCGATTTGCTGGATGGTGTGGGCGATGGTAAATGTTTTGCCGGTTCCGGTTGCTCCCAGCAAGGTTTGGAAACGATGGCCTTCTGAAATTGACTTCACCAAACCGGCAATTGCCTTAGGTTGATCTCCGGTGGGTTGATAGGGAGAAACCAGTTGAAACTCTGACATGGGTTTGACTTTCGGATGGGCCTAGATAGCTGCCGGGCTGGTCAAGGCAGGGCTGATCTGCACGTTGGTTTGGAATGGTGGTGCGGATCACAAAGGCTTGTGGGGTGCCTCTAAGCTTGACCGCCTGCTCAGCAGTGGGCTCCAGCTTGCGCACCAGGATGAGCCTCTGTTCCATGGTAAGGTTTTATCATGCATGACTGAGGGCAGCTCTTCTTCCTGGGCCTGTTCATGCCAGTGATGTGAAGCATTAGGGCCTGGGTACACGCGCTAAGTCTCCCTCGGTGAAGAGATGAGATATGGGACGACGGCAACTCTTGCGCGGGATCCTGATTGGGCTTGGTCTTCTGGCCGCCATGGTGGTGTGGGTTGTCGTGTGGCTGCTCACCCGCAGTCCGGTGGCTTTGTTGCTGGCCCACCCGGAGCTGCCGCCAATTGTGGGTTTGGCCCCTCGCTCCGCACAAGCGCTGCTGGTGTTGGCTGTTCCCCTGGACGAGGTGCAAGCGTTTTGGCAAGCGGCAACTCCTGCCCCCCAGCGACGCGCTGCCCGTCAGCAGTGGCAAAAGTTTTTCTCCCCTGAAGGCCCAGGCTGGCTGGGATCCATGCTGGCCGGGGGATCCC
>NZ_JANSHS010000001.1:0-8985 GCF_047461695.1 Synechococcus sp. R6-7 | reverse complement strand
CAGGGTTTTGGGGGTTAGAGGCATGCTCCAGTCGCCGGCCATTTCTGGCGTCGCCTCCGGGTGGATGTAGGCGGGCTTTTCTCGGCGCGGCAGTTGCCCAGATACCACCAAATGGGCCAGCGTATCGCAAATAACTCGGGTGGCCATTAGAGCTGTGATATCGCTAATGTCGTAGGGGGGAGAGACTTCCACCACCTCCAGGCCACAGATCGGTGCTTCCCGCACAATGCGCTTGAGCAAGTAGAGCGCTTCCCGCGGCAGCAGCCCACCCGGCTCTGGCCAGCCTGTACCGGGTACAAAGCCGGCATCGATGCAGTCGATATCGAAGCTGATGTACACACAATCGGTGCCGTCTAGGGCTTTTTCGAGGGCGAAATCGGCGGCTGCATCCAAGCCCATTTCGGTGATGTCGGTAACGGTGAGGATGTGGGTGGCCCGCTCCCGGCACACCTTCACCCCTTGCCGTGGCACTTGCCAGCCACCAATGCCCAGTTGCACCAGGTTGTGGGCCGGTGCGTTGCGGATGTTGGTGGCATGAAACCAAGGCTAAGCCTCGACTCATTGTTGCCAGCCGGATAGGGAAAGCCTCGCTTCTTTGGCCAAAGCCGCTTGGGCTTCGGTAGAAAAGCCGTTATTTGCGTTCGATTCGGTGGTCATGGCTGGGATCCCCCATTAGGTGGTGTATTCGGCGTTGATGCGCACGTAATCGTAGCTGAGATCGCAGCCCCAGGCCACGCCCTGGCCGGATCCCTGATGGAGATCCACGGTGAAGGTCACCGGATCCCCTTTCAAGTACTCAGAGGCTGCCTTGCGATCGAAAGCCAGGGGCATTCCCGCCTGCATGAGCAGAAAATCCCCCAGACGGATATCCAACTGGCGGCTGTCGAAGGGGATCCCGGCTCGGCCGGCGGCGGCTGCCACCCGTCCCCAGTTGGGATCGTTGCCAAAAGCTGCCGCCTTCACCAAGGGAGAGCTGGCGATCACACGGGCCATATGCCGGGCTGCCCCATCATCCACAGCCCCACACACCCGAATTTCCAGCAGCTTGGTAGCTCCTTCCCCATCGCGGGCAATGGCCTTAGCCAGATGAATGCAAACTTGGTTGACCATCTCCGCCAAAGTCTGGGCAGCTTCTGTGCCGGCTTGCAGGGTTGGGATCCCACTTTGGCCGTTGGCCAGGGCCAAGAGCATGTCGTTGGTGCTGGTATCCCCATCCACCGTGATTTGGTTAAAGCTGAGGTCAGCAGCTTGCTTGAGGATCTGCTGCCACAGGCGGGGATCCACAGCCGCGTCGCAGGTTAAAAAAGCCAGCATCGTGGCCAAGTTGGGGTGGATCATGCCGGATCCCTTGGCAATGCCCCCGACCCTGACGGTGTACCCGTCGATCTCAGCTTGCAGGGCAACGCTTTTGGTCACCAAGTCGGTGGTGATGATGGCGCGGGCGGCGCTCTCCCCCCCCTCTGGAGAGAGGCTGTCGATAAGGCCAGGCAGGGCTGCTTGGATTTTCGGCATTTCCAGTTGTCGCCCGATGACCCCTGTGGAGGCCGTGAGCACCTGATGGGCCGGGATCCCCAACCGTTCTCCCACCCAGAGAGCCAGTTGGGCGTTGTTGCGCTCTCCTTCTTCTCCGGTACAGGCATTGGCTTGCCCGGCATTGCAGAGGATGGCCCGCACCGGCTGCTGTTGGGCGAGGATCCCTTGGTTGTAGGTAACACAGGCTGCTTTGACCTGATTGGTGGTAAAAACGCCTGCCCCAACCGCATCGCACTCGGAAACGATCAAAGCCAGATCCGCAGCTCCTGAGGGCTTGAGGCCAGCGGCCACTCCAGCGGCTCGAAATCCTCGCGGGGCTGTAACAGCACCTGCAACCGGTTTAAATGGGGATCCCATGTGTTCCTTGGCCAGAGGGTGGTCGGCAACATCATACCGACTTGCTGCTCCGATTTGGGTCATCGCAAGCTTTCCGTGAGAAACTCTCTGGAAACCGGTTCTGAGGGAAAGAGTTGTAGTTACGCCTACCAAGCAGAGGCGGCAGAGAGGGTTATTTTGAAAGTGTGTGCTTCCTCTGCTCCGGGAATTGCCAGCCATGCCCACCCCTGTCATTACCCTCAACCATGTCAGCAAGGTCTATTCCAATGGCACGGTGGCTTTGCAGGACATGAATATGACCATCCAAGAAGGGCAGTTCGTTAGCTTGGTGGGGCCATCCGGCTGTGGGAAAAGCACAGTGCTACGGTTGGTGGCAGGTCTGGGGCATCTGACCACAGGCTCTATCGAATGGGGGCAAAATCTTGAGAAGGATGCTCCCCAAGGGGAACCCAAGTTGGCCTTTGTGTTTCAGGAACCGGCCCTTATGCCTTGGGCGACGGTGATGGACAATGTGGGGCTACCCTTAAAGTTGGCAGGTGAGCCCAAGCCAAAAGCCAATCGAGATGTCTTGGAAGCTCTGCAACTGGTGGGCCTGCGGGGGTTTGAGCGCAGTTTTCCCCGCGAGCTATCGGGCGGCATGCGCATGCGGGTTTCCATTGCTCGCGCCCTGGTAACCAAGCCCCAAGTGTTGCTGATGGATGAACCCTTCGGAGCTCTGGATGAAATCACCCGCAGCAAGTTGAACAGCGACCTGTTGGAGCTGTGGCAAGAAAAGCGCTGGACGGTGATCTTTGTTACCCACAACATTTACGAGGCCGTCTACCTGTCCAACCGCGTGGTGGTGATGGCGGCTCGCCCAGGGCGGGTGATAGCCGATATTCCCATCGATGCGCCCTATCCCCGCTCGGAAGACTTTCGCACCTCTTCCCTTTACAACAACTACTGCCGTGAAGTGTCGGCCCGTCTGCACGAGGCCATGCACGGCTCAGCTCAGGATCCCCCCTATTTGCGCCCCCTCTCTGCTGGACGTTTGCGCTGATGGGATCCCTGGCTTAGCGGTGTTCTCTCTGTTGCGTAAGTCCCTTGATGCCCCAACCTCACGATATGTTCGACCTGTTTGTCCAGCTTCTCGAGCCATGGCGCCGTTGGCTGGGATCCCTTGTTGGCTTGGGGGAGAGCTGGCCTCTCCATTGGCCAGATTGGTCTCTGCCCAAGCTGACCGGCGCAGTTGGAGAAAAACTCGGATCCCAACCCACGGATGAGGCAGACATACCGAGTGCCGGCTCAGGGGTGCCTGCAAAGGGGTTGAATCTGGGCCGTTGGTTCAACCTGGAAGTGATTGCCCCCCTTATCGTCGGGATCCTCTTCTTGGTGGGCTGGGAAGTGGCGGTGCGGGTAACGGGAGTGCCCCACTACCTCTTGCCGGGGCCGATTTTGGTGGTGCAAACCCTCATCCGCGACTGGGGAACGCTTTTTCCTTCCCTGTTGATCACTGTGCAAATTACGGTGGTGGCCTTTTTGGCTGCCACAGTGTCGGGGCTTTTGGTCTCGATTGTGTTCACCCAGAGCAAATGGATCGAGCGCAGCTTTTTCCCTTATGCGGTGATTTTACAGACGATGCCCATTGTCTCCATCGCCCCGCTGATCATCATTTGGCTGCGCAACAACACCTTTGCTGCGATGGTGGTGTGCGCCTGGATTGTGGCTTTTTTCCCGATTCTTTCCAACACCACTCTGGGGCTGAACAGCGTCGATCACAACCTGCTCAACCTGTTCCAACTGTACAAGGCCAACCGCTGGCAAACGTTGATCTACTTGCGGCTACCCAGTGCCATGCCCTATTTCATGGGGGGCCTGCGCATCAGCGGTGGCCTCTCTTTGATTGGGGCGGTGGTGGCGGAGTTTGTCGCTGGTACTGGCGGGCAGCGGGCCGGGATCGCCTACCAGATCTTGATCTCCAGCTTCAACCTGCAGGTGCCCCGCATGTTTGCGGCCTTGATCTTGGTCACCAGCTTGGGGATCCTGATCTTTATTTCCTTAAGTGCTCTATCCGACAGGGTGTTGGGCAAGTGGCATGAGAGCGCTGTGCGCCGAGAGAACTGAAAAATTGAACTTTGGTGAAAATTAGGGCCCCCTCTCTAACATTTAGGGTCATTTGGATTCAAACTAGGACGCTGCACCCACCCCTAAAACGTTGAACGCACGCGGCCAAAGGCTTTTCTCAATAGCTCAGGCGCCTCACTCTAACCTGAAACGACTAAGTGCCTTGAATAGGAGCAGGTGGAAGGCGTCTTCTGGAAAAGTCCAGAGATATCGCTGCGCTTGCTGTCGGCGGCTATCTCAGATGCTATTTTTGGGTTGCTATCGGAGGGGGATGAACTCAGTGCGGCCAATGATTTGCTGGCCTTGATCCGAGAGCGCGTAGTTGATGAAATCGGCCACCACAGGGCTGGTTCTTTGAGGTGCCACCAAAAACACATTCCGCGCCAAGGGGTAGCTGCCCCTCTGAATGGCCTCACGGGTGGGCATCTGGCCGTCGATGGGCACAATCCGCACCGTTTGCTGGTTTTGCACCTGATCGACAGTGCTGTAGGTGATGCCATCTTCTCCCAAAGCCCGCAGCAGCGGGGTGGTGACATCTTCTGTGGCGGTGGTGAAGTAGGGAGGGTTATCGGGAGCGAAGGGCAGCCCCAACAACACGAGTTCTTGGAAAACGCTGTAGGTGCCGCTCTGGGGGGCGCGATTGAGGACCCGAATCCGCCGATCCGGGCCGCCCACCTGGCTCCAATTGGTGATCCGACCCTGGAAGATATCGGCCAATTGCTGCAGCGTCAGTCCTCCTTTGTAGGGGTTGTTCACCCCCACCGCCACCGCCAGGGCATCTTTGGCCACCGGGATCGCCTGTAGACCCGCCTGCACTTCGCTGGCATTGAGGGGGCGGGAGCTAGCGGCCATCTGGATGCGACCTTCCATCAGGGCCTTCAGGCCGGCATTGGATCCATTGGGCTTGCCATCCGGGATCCCATAGGCGAGGGGAATGCCGGGGTTGCGCTGGGTGTAGCCTCCCTTCAGGGCCAAGACGATCCGGATCATCGTGACGCTGCCATCCATCTGGAGCACTACTGGGTTGGGCAGAGAAGTATCCAGATTAACGGCGTTGGCAGGCGGGTTGGGTACCTGGGCCTGAGGGGGGTTGGGCGCTGTTGGGGCTTGGGGCCGGGCAGCTGGAATCTGGCTGGGGATAGGAGGCGTGTTCTCTCTATTCAGGAATGAGTCCAACAGGCCGGAACGATAGGCATACCAGCCGCCGCCTCCCAGTATCGCGAACAAAAGAATGTAAACGATTGGAGGTGGGCCGGAAGGTCGTGCAGTCATGGGATCCCTCCTAAAGAAAATTCACGATCCAGACTTCTGAGACTTCCCCCCTCTGTTGTATCAGCTATCCACGCAGATTGGGTGAGCGACAGGTCAAGGCATATCTATCCGCCCATGGCCGCCTCTCGTCCCACCTCGCGCAGCTCAATTACGTCCGCACGGGGATCCGCCTGCACAACTTCCAACTCGATCCAAGCCCCCAGAGGAATCTGGCGTTCTAGGCGCACCGGCACCCGAAAGGCAATCTCATCCAGCATGGCCAGCACCAAGTTTTCCTGCTCGCGCAGGTAGCCCAAGACCAAGGCCCGCCAAGTTTGCCCCGGTCGCAGGCGCAGGTATTCGATGCTCCAGTAGCGCTTGGATTTCCGCTCCACCTGGTTGGCCTCTACGGTGCCCGGCTCAATCCCCAGCAGCAGCTGCTGCACATCCGCCTCCGTCAACGGCAAGGGATCCCCGCGCAAAAAGGCCTTGATCTGGTAGTGGGCCACCAAGTCCAGGTAGCGCCGAATCGGGGAGGTAACCTGACAGTAGGCCTCAAGCCCCAGCCCTGTATGTCGCCCCGGCTGGGTGGCTACTTCCGCCCGCGATAGACAGCGCATGATGGCAAAAGACCGAACCGGCCCCTGAGGGTACCTATCCAGCACTTCGGGTGGGGGTAAGTCGGGAGCCGGCTGCAGACGATAGGGCACCGGGATCCCATTTTGGCTGGCGAAGCGGGCCGCCACCTCGCCGGTGAGCACCATCATTTCCGCCACCATCTGCCGCGCAGGAGTATCCTCGATTACCCGGAGGTGGGGGATCTCGTCGATGACCTTGATATCTTGCTCCGGCAGGCCGATCTGAATGGCCCCCTGAGCCATGCGCCACCCATAACGCCACTGGGCCGCCCGGGCAATAGCCGTCAGTTGAGCCTCTGCCCCCAACTCCAACATTTCATCGGCATCTTCGTAGGTGAGGCGGTAGGTGACTTTGATCTGGCTGAGGCAAATTTCGGAATCCCGGATCTGGCCGTCGGATCCCAGGAGGATGCCAAAGCTAAGGGCAGGCCGCACCTCTCCCTGCACCAAGCTCATCGGGCCGGTGGACAACTCCGGTGGGAACATCGGGATCACCCGCTCCGGCAAATAGACACTGGTGCCACGCTTGCGGGCTTCCAAATCGAGGGGATCCCCCCACTGCACCCAACAACTGGGATCAGCGATGTGGATCCAGAGCTTCACCGCGTCATCCGACCAGAACTCGACGCTGAGGGCATCGTCAATGTCGCGGGTGCTGGCATCATCGATGGTGTAGGTGTGGAGGTGGGTGAGATCCTGCCGCAGGTGGGGATCCCAGAAAGAGGGAGGCTGGCTGAGCAGGGCTTGGGTGTATCGCTCCACCGCCTTCGGGAACTGGGTTGGGATCCCGGTGAGGCGCAGGGCCAGGTTCTCGTGGCGGCTCCACAGGCCCAGGGCCACCAAAGCTTCAAAAGCCCCCTGCGGAGTGTCAGGAAACCCCATCAGCTCCAGCAGTTGCGAGGCCCGTTCCCGATCCGACGGGTTGAGATTGGAAGAGAGATCCTCGTGGCTGCGAATGGCTGCCGCCGCTCCCTGTAAGGCCAGGCGTTCCAGCACCTCCAGGCGGGCCCGTTCGGCAGGAGTCCAGGGATACCCTTGACCGGGATGAGCCAGAGCCTCTCGCAGATGGGCCTCAAACTCTAGTTGTTCCTGCTGCCGTTGTTGGGCAACGGCCATTTGATGGAGGATCTCCTTCACCTGAGCCGGAGTGCGGGGTTCGTAGCTCTCCCCCTTTTGCTTGAAGTAGGTGCGATCCTCGCTCAAGAGGCGATAGGCGGCATAGGTAGAGACCGGGGAATCATCAGAAAACAACAGCCGAGCCATCTCCGCCAAGCTCAGGGGCTGACGCTCCTCCTGCACCAGTTCCCAGGCCAACGCCAAACTTTCGGGATCCAACTTTGCTTGCACCGCCTGCCAAAAGCCGGGAATGTCGGAAGCCGTGAAGCTGGATCCCCCGTTCAAAGCAAAGGTAATCTGGCGAGGGTGAACACTGTGAACCTGCCCGGAAGGCACCCCCAGCAGTAGGTTCTTCTTACCCTCAGTGCCCTGAACCACTGCCAACACACGGTCGTTATTGTAACGAAACTCCACCAGTGTGCCCTTTTCCACCCGTTCTCCCCATGTCGGCTGTCGCTAAAGCGCAGGCTTTCTTCCATTCTCCATCAGCTCTGCCCGCCTGCCTACCTGGAAACCCCGGCCAGAAGACATACGGGCACTTGAATAGGTAGCAGATGTTAGATATATCGGTACTTAAAGCATATAGGTAAGATATATCGGTACTTAAGCATATAGGTATGTGATATATAGACACACGAGATACAAATTTTTGGGTAGATTGCGGTTATGTGTTGGGCACTGCGATGCCAGAGCAGAGGCCAGCTCTGCTAGGTTTGTGGGATAGGGTTACCAGCCAGGGCTCCTAAATTCCGTAGAGATACTGTTGCCAGCATTTCGCAAGTGGATACTTCCACTTCTTCCATGTGTGATATCCTAGAGACTAGAGGTAAGGCACAGTAGGTAAGGCACAGTTACCATAGGCTGCTCCCCAATTGAGCAAGCAAAAGGGTGGTACTCAAGAGTCGTTTCCCTACAGTGAAGGTCACGGAAACATGAGATTCCGTATTTCTTCACCTAAAACTTTTTAGCTTAGCACTCAAAAGGTGAGCTGTGGACAACCCGAAGCGACTGTTGCTCATCGATGACGATCCGAACTTAATCCTGCTGGCCAAGGACTACCTAGAGTTTCGCGGTTATGAGGTGGTGGCGGCGAGCAACGGTCTGGAGGGGTTGGAAGCGATGCGCCATTTCACTCCAGACCTGATCATCTGCGATGTGATGATGCCGGAGATGGATGGCTACACCTTTGTGGAAACCATTCGCTCCAACAGTGCTACGGACTGGATACCTGTGATTTTTCTGTCGGCGCGTGGGCAGACGGCGGATCGGGTGCGCGGCCTGACCACAGGGGCAGATGTTTACATGGTCAAGCCCTTTGAGCCGGAAGAATTGGTGGCGCAGGTGGAGTCTTCTCTCAGACATACCGAGCGCCTGTTACAAGTGCAGGGCGCGGGCGTTCAACCCGTCATAAAACTGGATCGGGAAATTGAGCTGACGCCAACAGAAACTAAGGTGATCCAGTACGTGGCCAGGGGCATGTCCAACCGCGAGATTGCCGAAGTTCTTGGGGTGAGCCAGCGCACCGTTGAAAGCCACGTCAGCAACATGCTGGGCAAAACCGGCCTGCACAACCGCACAGAACTGGCCCGCTGGGCAATAGAAAGTGGTTTGGGCAAAAAACCGTTGTAATTCCCGCCACCCCTTTCAACGGCTGGAGAACTCTATCTCCTCGGCGCGATTGGAGATAGGGTAGTGATCGCACTTGAAGGGCAAGGTAACTGGGGTGGGCAAGTCTTTTCAAAAATTGGCGGGGGAGGATCTCCTGGCCTTGCCCCAACGTACATTGGCCGCCGATTTTCACTGCGTTACCCAAAAACTGGGTCTAAAGCCCCGTCCTTCCAGGACAGTTTTTGCCCTGTTGTTGTCATTTTAAACAGGAATGAAACATTTCCGTTGCATTGCTTCCTAGCTCCTTTCTCCCTCTGGGACAGGATCTAAAGGTGATTGTGGAAGCGGCGTGGAACGTTTGGGCAGCAGCGGGGGTGTCTCAATCTAGTTTGAAATGACT